>JASLCY010000109.1 GCA_030151925.1 Oligoflexus sp. | reverse complement strand
TATCGCCTGCGTAAACTCGGGGACGGCTGGGGAAAATGGACCTATCGCGAAGGTTATCTCGACCTCTACGCGGAGCGCACGATCTTCGTGATGCAGATGCAGATCCACAACATCGATCCGAGCAATCAAAACGCCCTCTCGCTCGAGTTCTCGGATCGTTTCGGTCCTAAGTTCCTCCATCTCGAGCAGCTTAAATAATAAACAGTTCACTTTATCTATACTCAAAAAGATTAAAGGCCGCCCTTTCAGAAGGCGGCCTTTAATCTTTTAGTCTATTGTTTTCCAGAGCTTATATCCGCCCCTCAGGCGAAACTCAGTTCCTAAGCCAAGCATCCGATACCCCCTAGGCGATAACACGAATTTTCTAAATGGGCGGTCGGCTGTGCAAAGGATCCGGGTATTCCTCAATAAGCAGGCTTCGCAAGGCGCGGAGCGCGACTGGAAGAAGTTGATTCGGGAGAGGCTCTTCCGCAGCCATCTCGAATTCGTCAATCCAGGCAGCGCCGATGAATTCCTCGCCGAGATCGATCGGGCGACCCGCGATCAGATCGATGTCATCATCTCGGTCGGCGGCGACGGAACGATACACGCGTTGATCCAAAAGCTCGCGCACAAGGATATCAGTTTCCTCGTCCTGCCCGCGGGGACGGCCAACGATTTCGCCCGCTCCCTCGGCGTGCAGTCGATGAAGCTGCACGAAGCCCTGTCCGTCATCCGCGAAGGCAACGGCAAGGCGAAACGCATCGACCTCGTCGACATCAACGGCAAACTCATGGCGACCAACGGCGGCATCGGCTTCATCTCGAACATCGCCGCGCGCGTGAACCGCATGCGCGCCCAGGTCCCCGGCTTCAAGAAACTGATGAGCCTCGTGAAACAAGAGACTTACCTGGCGATGCTCGTGCACGAGATCGTCGCCAACAAGTTCGAATACTTCCAGGTCAAGGTCGAATGCGACCAGCTGCAGGGCATCATCCGCACGCCGCTGCTCATGATCAACAACCAGCCCATGATCGCGGCGAGCTTCCCGGTCGCGCCCAAGACCAAACATAACGACGGCACGTTCAACGTCACCATCTTCCTCCACCAGAAACCGCTGGATTTCCTGGCCTCGGTCTACCGCATCCGCCAGGGCATCGAACCGGAGAACGATCCGCTGATCCTCTCTTTCGAAACCGATTCCTTCGCCTTCGAATCGGTCGACGGCAAGAAGCTCCACTTCATGGGCGACGGCGAGCTCCTGTCCTCGTCCGAACGCTTCGTGGTGAAGATGCGCCCCAAGGCGCTGCGCGTATTCGCGGAATCGGTGGAGCAGATCCACCTCACCGACTTCACCGGAACGGAGGGCTGATGATGAAGAAGGTCCTTCTCACCGGCGCGAGCGGCTTCGTCGGCAGCTACATCCTCAAGGAACTGCTCGCGCAGGACGTCTTCGTCTATGCCTTCAGCCGCAAGCAGCGCGCATCCGAGCATAAGAACCTCGCCTGGCTCGTCGCCGACATCAGCGAGGAAGAATCGTTGGTGCGGCCGGAGGTCTTCGACCGGCTCCAGGACATCGACGTGATCATCCACGCCGCCGCTCTCTACGACTTCCATGCCTCGCATGAAGAGCTCTATCGCCAGAACGTGCTCGGCACGGCGAATATGCTGCATTTCGCGCGCCTCCTGGAGAAGCGCCCGCACTTCGCCCATATCAGCACTATCGCGGTGGCCGGCGACGCGGAGATCGCGTTCAACGAGGAGACCTTCGACGTCGGGCAATCGTTCGCCGATCCCTACGCCTCGACCAAGTTCGCTTCGGAAAAACTCGTGCGCACGGCCGAGGATTTCCCGTCCCGCAGCATCTACCGCCTGGGCATAGTCCTCGGCTCGACGAAGACCGGCGAGATCTCGAAGATCGACGGCCCTTACTACATGCAGAAGGTCATCCGCCGCATGGGCGAGCTCAAGGCCTCGCTCTCCAAGCTGAAGTTCCTGCCTCTGCCTTACAACGAGAATACGCGCCTCTACATCATTCCCGTGGATACGGCCGCCTATCTGATCTCGACCCTGGCGCTCCGCGTCATGGGACGCCCGGGCATCGCCACCTTCCACGTCACGGGCGGCAGCCGCGGAGTCTCGGTCCGCCGGCTCCTGCAGCGGATGCTCGCGCACTACGAGATCTCCGCCAACCCCGTGCCCATCCCCAAGGTCCTCCTCAGGCCGACCTTCTTCAAATGGGTGAAGGCGCCGCAGAACTCCGCGGAATATTTCTATACGAAGTGGACCTTCAGCTCGAAGCACCTGGAGAAGGAGCTGCCGAAGTTCCGCTACCCGAGTTACGCGCATTATGCGGAGAAGGTGATGGATTATGCGGATAAGGAATTCTTCTCGCAGGAGAAGGCGTCATGAAACATATCCTGAACCTTTCCCTCTCGAGTTCACGCTACAGCTCGAGCGAGCTGATCCCCTTCGTGGATGATACGATCCGCCTCACGCAGCTGGGCGTCGACTTCGATGCCGACCTCTTTGAATCGCTGCTGCGAAGCCACGACGGTAAAGTCGATGCGATCTGCATCAACTACCTGCCGCCCGTGATCAACCTCCGCAAGACCAATATCCGTCACCAGATCTACGATCGCGTCGAACGCGCAGTGAAGGAAACGCCGGTCTTCTACGGCCACGCGCTGCGCTCCATACTGTTCGACTGGTCGATCCGCAAGGCGATGGAAACCGGCCTCTTCAACGTGAAAAACGCGAACCTGCTCTTCAACGCGGGCGGCGTCATGCATGAGATGGCGAAGACCCTCGATCCGATCGCGCTCTCGACGCGTTACGCGGATGCGTGGAGCTTCCTCGGCCTGCCGAAGATGATGCACGGCCTCGCCGACCTGGAGAAATACATAGGCCTCACCGCGCGCCTGCTCGAACGCATGCCTATCCGCGATCAGAAGAATACCGGCCTCCGCCGCTTCATGGTGGAGGACTGGTACCGGAAGCAGGTGCGGACCGCGGACATCATCGTCACGCCCGTGCGCATGCTCGAGACCGTGGATCTTTCCGTCTACAAGGGGAAAACTCTGCTGCTCGATACCATCAACGATGAGATCGAGCATAAGCTCCGGGCGGCGGGGGTGAAAAACGCGTTTTTCACCAAACCTACGCTCGAAGGCGTGGAGAAGAGCTATAGCTATGCGGTGACCGAGGCCCTGATCGCGATCATGCGCGGCCAGGAGGATGTCCTGACCCAAGAGGATATCATCGACTTCTACAGCGACACCGAACTGAACAGCACGCTCCACCAGCTCGATGAATCGTCGCCGGAAATCCCGCGCAAGTATGCGTTCATCATCCATCCGCTGAGCCGCGACGACCTCTTCCGCCACCCCGCGGGCCGACCTTTCAAGTCGATGCCGGAAGGCATCAAGAAGCAGGTCGAGCATTCCCTCGCCATGGCCCCCGGCTTCCTCTACGGGCGCATCACGGGCGTGCGGAGCGAAGCGACCGGCGTTTACGCGGACGGCCTTATCTATACCCTGTTCGCGACGCCTCGGGAGATGATGGACGCGAAACCGGAATCGGTTTATAAGCTCCTGCTGAAGATCGGCGACGATGCGGTGAAACGCGGCGCCAAGATCATGGGCCTCGGCGCCTTCACCAAGATCGTCGGCGACGCCGGCGTGACGGTCGCGGCGCGCGCGCCTCTGCCCGTGACCACCGGGAACTCGCTGTCCGCGGCGGCCACGCTCTGGGCCGCGAAAGAAGCCTGCCGGAAGATGGGTTTCCTCACCCTGATCCCGGGCGACGAGATCCGCGTGGACAACACGGTGATGGTGATAGGCGCCACGGGCAGCATCGGCAAGGCCTGCACCAGCGTGCTCGGCGCGAGCTTCACGACCGTGATCATCGCGGCGATCAACGTCCCGCGCCTCATGACCTATAAAAAAGAGCTCCAGGCCCTCTATCCCCATATCAAGATCATCGTGACGACGCAGCCCGAGCGTTATGCGGATCAATGCGACCTGATCGTGGTTTCGACGAGCGCGACGGAAGGCGGCGCCTTCACCCTCGACAACGTGAAGCCCGGCTGCGTGATCTGCGACGTGTCCCGTCCCCTGACGTTCACGGCGGAAGACGCGATGCGCCGGCCCGATGTCCTCGTGATCGAGAGCGGCGAGATCGAGCTCCCCGGCGACAACGTCAGGGTCTCCTGCGACCTCGGCCTCGAGAAGAACGTGGTTTACGCGTGCCTGGCCGAGACGGCCCTCCTCGCTCTTGAAGGGCGCTACGAATCCTTCACCCTGTCGCGCAACGTGAACTACAAGAAGGTGAAGGAGATCTACAAGATCGCCCGCAAGCACGGCGCGCGCCTCGCCCAGATTCGCAGCCCGAACGGCGAGATCACGGATCAGGAAATCGAACTTTGCCGCGAGCACGCGCTCGCAGCCCTCAATAAAGGCAAGAAGGTGAGCAATGGCTGACAAGTATTTCAACGACCTGAACTACTCGCTCGCGAACGAGGACACGCGCCTCGAGCTGGATCTCTGCAAGATCTACAAACCCAAGGCCGTCCTGTCCATCTGCGGCAGCGGCGGACGCTTCCTGCCCTTGCTGGCCTCCGGCACGCCGAAGAGGATCGTGGCCCTCGACCTTGCGCCCCAGCAGCTCTATCTCGCGGAGATGCGCAAGCAGACCATCATCCAGCTCGACTTCGAGGCCTTCCTGCTTTATTGGGGCTTCCCGCCCTATAAGACCACGGAGAACCGCCGCCGCCGCCGCGACCTCTACCTCTCGCTGGACCTGAGCCCCGATTGCCGCAAGTACTTCGACGACCTCTACGCGCATTGCGACTTCGAGGGCCTGATCCTCAAAGGCAAATGGGAGAAGACCATCATCGGCGTGCCGACCCTGCTCCGCAAGGTGATCGGCGATCGTTACGACGAGATCTTCACCTACAAGGGCAAGACCGAGCAGGACGCCTTCGTCGACGCGAAGCTGAAGGACGCGATCTGGAAGATCGTCCCCCGTTCGGTGCTCATGCTCTTCGGCAACGCGGCCTTCTTCAATGCCGTGCTCTACCGCGGGCACTTCGTGAAGAAGAACATCCCCGGCACCTACTACGACTTCTACCGCGAGCGCTTCAAGCACCTCTTCTACAACGGCCTCGCGCGCGAGAACTTCTTCCTCCAGCTCTGCTTCTTCGGCGAGCTGCGTTATCCGGAAGGCAACCCCATCGAAGCCTTCGAGGACGTGTTCCAAGCCTGCAAGGACGCCTTGCAGGGCAACGCCAAGATCCAGCTCGTGGCGGAGAACGTCCTCGAGTACTCGAAGAAATACGATGACAAGTTCGACTTCGTCTCGCTCTCCGACGTGCCGTCCTACTTCGCGGGCGAAGCCGAGCGCGACTACATGCAAGGCCTGAAGCGCAATCTCAACCCGGGCGCGATCGTCGTCATGCGCGCTTATCTCCGCATCCCCGAGGGCACCGTCCTCGACGGTTATGAAGACATCACGGAGAAGCACCGCGCGGCCGTGGACGCCGAGAAAGTCGGCGTCTACAACACCTTCATCTATCGTTTTAAAGGCTAATCGAGACGGAGTGCCACGTGAAGAGTCTCTATCAATGCTCAGCCCTGGATTTCTCGTATCGCCTGGAGAAGCAGATGGTCCATGCCTTGAAGGGCGTGGACCTCGGCGTGCAGCCGGGCGAGCAGCTCCTCATCATGGGCCCCTCGGGTTCGGGTAAATCGACCCTGCTCAACCTCCTCGGCCTCATCGAGCCGCTGCAGGGCGGCGAGATCATCTTCGAGGGCCAGGCTTTCTCGAAGCTCAGCGAAAAAGAGAAGAACCATATCCGCCGCTATAAGATCGGCTTCATCTTCCAGACCTTCCTCCTGTTCGAGGTGCTGACGGCCGCGGAGAACGTCGAATACTTCCTCACGCGCCAAGGCCTGCCGGCGGCGGAACGCAAGAAACGCGTTCAAGCGGCTCTCGAAGCGGTCGGCATCGCGGCGCAGGCGAATAAACGCCCGCCCGAGATGAGCGGCGGCCAGAGGCAGAGGGTGGCGATCGCTCGGGCGCTCGCGAAGCACCCGGCCGTGATCATCGCCGACGAACCGACCGCGAGCCTGGACCAGAAGACCTCGCGCGACATCCTCGAGGTACTGCGATCGCTCCGCGGCCAAGGCGTGAGCGTGATCATGTCATCGCATGATCCGCTGGCTCAATCCTACGCCAGCCGCATCGTTCACATCATGGATGGGCAAATGCAAGACCAGACGAAGGTCGGAGGTGGCCATTGATACTCTTCATCCTCGCGTTCCGCAATCTCTTCCGCCACTTCCGCCGCACGTTCACGCTGCTGCTTACGGTAGCGTTGGGCGCTGGAGCCTTGTTCCTCTTTAAAGGCTTCAATACCGGCATCATGAATCAGTACAAAGACAACACGATCCATGCCAAGACCGGTCACGGCCAGTTGACTACCGATGGTTACATGAACTCGGTCTATGAGCGTCCCTGGAAACATTGGATCGAGAATCCGGACCAGATCAAAGCCGAACTCAAGCAGTTCCCGGAAGTGAGCCATGTGTTTCCCCGCACGGATTTCTATGCGGTCGTCACGAATGGCTTGTTGAACGTCGCCGCCAAGGGCACCGGAGTCGACGGTGACGAGGAAGCCGATTTCTTCTGGACGATCAACATCGTCCAGGGCGAGATGCTGCGCAACCAGCCCGACGGCATCATCCTCGGCCTGGGCATGGCCAAGGCCCTGAAGGTCAAGCCGGGCGATTCCCTCGTCCTGCTCGCGCAGACCGTGGGGGGTCGGGCGAATGCCGTGGACGTGAACGTCGTCGGCGTCTACCACACCGGCATGAAGGAGATCGACGACTCGACTTTCCGCATCCAACGGAAACTGGCCGCGACCCTGCTCGATACGGACAAGGTGGAATCGATCGCGATCGGCCTGAAGCAGGATGAGATGTGGAAGCCCTTCACGGACCGCGTGAAGCAGAAGTATCCGGCTCTCGAGGCGACGCCTTTCGAGATCCTGGACAAGGTCTACTATCAGAACGCCGTGGATTGGCTGAATCAGCAGTTCGCGGTCATCCAGCTCATCATCGTGTTCATCGTCACGCTGGGCATCACCAACTCGTTCGCCTTCAGCGTCGTGGAACGGACGGCCGAGATCGGCAACCTCCGCGCCAACGGCGAGTCGGCTTGGGAAATCACCGCGCTGCTCATGTGGGAAGGCCTGCTCATCGGCGTGATCGGTTCGGCGATCGGCATACTCGTCGCTTATCTCTTCAACCGGCTCGTGATCCCGGGAGGCATCCTGATGCCGCCGGCCCCGGGCCTGACGCGCCAGTTCCATGTGAAGATCGAATTGCAGTGGATCGCGGCGCTCACGTCCTGCGCCTTCGGGCTCTCGGCGACCCTGCTGGCGACCTTCA
>JASLCY010000565.1 GCA_030151925.1 Oligoflexus sp. | reverse complement strand
AAACGCATGAAGGGCTTCAACGTCCTGCACCCCATGGGCTGGGATGCCTTCGGCCTGCCGGCCGAGCAGCACGCGGTGCGCACCGGCACCCATCCCCGCGAGACGACCAAGGCCAACGTCGATAACTTCCGCCGCCAGATCCAGTCGATCGGCCTCTCGTACGACTGGGATCGCGAAATCAACACGACGGATACCGATTATTATAAGTGGACCCAGTGGATCTTCCTGAAGCTCTATGAACGCGGCCTCGCCTACCAGGCCGTGCAATCCGTGAACTGGTGCGAAGAGCTCGGCACCGTGCTCGCGAACGAGGAGGTCATCGACGGCAAATCGGAGGTCGGCGGCTTCCCGGTCGTGAAGAAACCGATGCGCCAGTGGATTTTGAAGATCACCGCCTACGCCGACCGCCTCCTCGAGGACCTGGACGGCCTCGACTGGCCGGAGTCCCTCAAGGAGATGCAGCGGAACTGGATCGGCAAGAGCATCGGCGCCGAGCTCGATTTCAAGGTCAAAGGCCACGACGCGGCGGTCCGCGTGTTCACGACCCGTCCCGACACGCTCTTCGGCGCGACTTTCCTCGTGCTCGCGCCCGAGCATCCGCTGGTGAATTCGATCACTACGCCCGCGCAGAGAGATGCGATCACGAAGTATCAGGACAGCGCGCAGAATAAAGCCGATCGCGAGCGCATCTCCAGCACCGAGAAGACCGGCGTCTTCACCGGCGCTTATGCGATCAATCCGACGAACGGCAAGGAAGTGCCGATCTGGATCGCCGACTACGTTCTGATCTCCTACGGCCAAGGCGCGATCATGGCGGTTCCGGGCCATGATACGCGCGACCACGAATTCGCGAAGCAGTTCGGCCTCCCGATCGTCCGCGTGCTCGAAGGCGGCGAGGAAGACATCCAGGTCGCGGCGCACACCGGCGACGGCACGCTCGTCAACTCCGACTTCCTCAACGGCCTGCAGAAGGATGCGGCGATCCGGAAGATGGTCGCGTGGCTCGAGGAGAAGAAGCTCGGGACGAAGAGCATCACCTATAAACTCCGCGACTGGCTCTTCTCGCGCCAGCGTTATTGGGGCGAGCCTATCCCGATCGCGATGGATAAAGACGGCAACGAGATCGCGCTGAGCGAGGCGGAGCTGCCCCTCCTCCTGCCGGACCTCGATGATTTCAAGCCTTCGAAAGACGGTGAGTCGCCGCTCGCGAAAGCCGGCTCCTGGCTCGACTATAAGAAGGGCGACCGCTCCTATCGCCGTGAGACCAATACCATGCCTCAGTGGGCGGGATCGTGCTGGTACTACCTCCGTTACATCGATCCGCACAACGATCATGAAGCCTGGGATAAAAACAAAGAGAAGTACTGGATGCCCGTCGACCTCTACGTCGGCGGCGTTGAACACGCGGTGCTGCACCTGCTCTACGCCCGCTTCTGGCACAAGGTGCTCTACGATTGCGGGCTGGTCTCGACCAAGGAGCCCTTCCAACGCCTCGTGAACCAGGGCATGATCCTCGGCGAGAACGGCGAGAAGATGTCGAAGTCTCGCGGCAACGTCGTGAATCCCGACGAGGTGATCAAGCAGTGGGGCGCGGATTCCCTGCGCCTCTACGAGATGTTCATGGGCCCGCTCGAAGCCGTGAAACCCTGGAAGTCGGACGGCATCGTCGGCGTCCACCGCTTCCTCTCGCGGGTCTATCGCCTGCTGCTCAACGAGAAGGGCGAGGCCGCGCATGACGGGACGACTTCGGAGGCGTTCGACAAGGTCCTGCACAAGACGATCAAGAAGGTCACGGAAGATACCGAGCACATGCGCTTCAACACCGCGATCGCCGCGATGATGGAACTCGTGAACTCGGCTTATAAGGAGCCGAGCCTGAGCCGCGGCGCGGCCGAAGCGATCATCCTGCTCGTGAGCCCTTACGCCCCGCATATGGCGGAAGAGCTCTGGCAGCGTTACGGCCACCAGGAAAGCCTTGCCTACCAGCCTTGGCCGAACTTCGATCCGGCGAAGACCGTGGACGATACGGTGACCATCTCCGTGCAGGTGAACGGCAAACTCCGGGCGACTTTGGACATCGCCAAAACCAGCGATAAAAACGCTGTGATCGCGGCCGCTAAGGCTCTGGAGCAAGTGGCGAAATACCTGGGTGAGAAGCCGCCCGTGAAAGAGATCTACGTGCCCGGCAAGATCGTGAACTTCGTGGTCCCGGGCTGATCCCGCCTTGAGCTGAGGACGGGCCGAGGCCCTCCTCAGCCCTCGCTTCGCCTGCTATAATGATAGAAAGTCCTCATTCATCTCTGGGCCCTATCATGCAGCGGAAACCTCTCCTCCTCGCCATCGGCGCACTCATGCTCGGAAGCCTCCTCGGCTTTTTCTTCATCGGTGTGCCCCTGATCCGATCGAAAGCCGAGTTGCGGCTCCAAACCTGGGTAAAGAAATCCGGGATATCCTTGCATTATGCGAGCCTCCGGCTTCGTTACAACGGCATCCATCTCGAACGGCTCGAAGTGAAGCACGGCCACGACGCGCTCACCTCCAACGTGAACGTCGTCTTCGGCCTCAATCTCAAGCCGCGCCGCGTGGAGTTCGATCACAGCCTCATCCAGATCATCCGCCGCGCGAATGCGTCCGAAACCGGTGCGGAGGCCACAGCCGGAAAAACAACGCCCGCTTCGCTCCCCGAACTGCTCGACAAGTACTTCACCTCGGGCGTCTCGGTCGCTCTGCGCCATGCGAGGGTCCGCGTCTATGATAACAACGGGGAAGTTCTGCTCGCCGTTCCCGACGTGACGGTCAACCTCAATGCGCGGGAACGCACGGCCAGCGTGAATCTGCGCGACCTGAAGTTCAAGGATCAAACGCTTCTCGCGCAGCTGAGCGGCCAATTCATGCTGCAAAAGCAACGCGAGTTCTATCCCTTCCTGCTCCAGGCCCAGGATCCCAACGGCGAACCTTGGCAGCTCAAAGGCCAGGTGAGCCACGACTTCGATACGATTACCGTTCGCCATAAGCGCCGCGGCCTTCCCACCGCCTGGATCCCCGGCTTGAACGTCATCAGCAACCCGGCGGACGTGCGCGTGCTCGTTCGTCTGAAGCTCGAGGGCCTCGTCTCACGCGAGCAGATCGCCTACGACATCAAAGTCGCTTCCAACAACCTCGCTTTGCAGCATCCGAGCCTCGGCAAAACCCCGCTCGGACCCTGGCCCTTCACCGTGCACTCGAGCGGCATCTTCATCCCCGAGACCGCGAGCCTCGACGTCCACAAGGGTTCCCTCAGCCTGCTCAGCCGGACCTCATCCGCGCCCTTGAACGTGACGTTCGCCGGCCACAAGGATAACCTGCAGAGATCGGTAAAGGACGATCCTTTCGCCATCGCGTTCCACGTGCGCAACGCGGAATGCCAAAGCCTCCTCGATTCGCTGCCCGAGAATCTCCTGCCGCTCCTCAAGGACCTGAAGGTCGACGGCAACTTCGGGATCGAC
>JASLCY010000553.1 GCA_030151925.1 Oligoflexus sp. | reverse complement strand
CTGATCGACGGCCATGAAATAGCAATTGGAGTCATTCTGAATGCGCGTCCAATTCTTGATCGCGCCGAGGTAGTTGCCGAGGGTCAGCTTGTTCGTGGGTTGGATCCCGGAAAGAATGATGTTCTTCGCTGTGCCGCCTGCCATGCTTCGTCCCCTCTTCCTCATCGATTCATCACCTAGACCTCGGATATACAGGTATGGAGCGATTTGTTAAAGTGAAGACTTACCTCCGGCCACTCAGGGATAACTATGGATATTCAATCGATTTTCCAGGCAATCAAAGACCATGTGAACCTCACGAATCTCGGCCTGGTCCTGCAGCTCGCGATCCTCGAGGGCCTCTTGAGTTTCGATAACGCCCTGGCTCTCGCGGCCCTGGTGTCGGGCCGGCTGAAGAACACCGAGGACCAGAAGCACGCGCTCCTCTGGGGCATCTGGGGCGCTTACGTCGTGCGTATCGGGATCGTCTTCATCGGCGTGTGGCTGATGAATCACGAGTGGGTGAAGTTCGCGGCCGGCTTGTATTTGATATGGATAGCCTTCCACGAGCTGGTGCTGAAGAAGGACGAGAAGGGCGACGAGCCGCTCAAGACGCCCGAGGAGGCGCTGAACGGATCTTCAGAGGCGCCTCGTGCGCCGATGAAAAAAGTCTGGCAGGTGATCGTCGCGGTCGAGTTGATGGACGTGATGTTTTCGATCGATTCCGTCGCGGTTGCGTTGGCGGTTTCCAAAGAGACTTGGGTATTGATCGCCGGCGCCGTCATCGGGATTATGATGATGCGGGTGGCGGCTTCCTACTTCGTGAAGCTGATCGAGAAGTTCCCTATCCTGGTGCCGACCGCCTTCGTCCTGGTGGGCATCGCCGGGATCAAGGTGGTGCTGGAAGTCACGCATCTCGAGTTCGGCTCGAAGGATATCCCCATGCTCGGCCTGCACGTGCCGGAGTATTTCTTCCTGCCGGTGATGTTCGGGATCCTGATCGGCGCCATGGTACTAAACAAAATGTTTCCGGATAAGTTTCGCTGAACCGGCAGATTACGTCTTCCCCACCACCATAAAAGATACATAAAAGATACATAAAAGAGCCTTTTCGACTCTATTTTTCGAGCCATTTCCTGCTGAAAACACAGCTATTTTTCTTCCCACGCCATCGACCGGCTCATCTGCCTCACGAGGGTATCCGAATATACTAAACAGTGAATACAGTATATTCGGGGTTCAGTCTCTAACATGAAATGGTTTCGTTATATCGCAGGATTCATGTGCGTCTTTCTCTTCCTCTCTGGGTGCAACGACAACGTCGCTGTCACGTTCAGGGGGAACGATGCTTCGAATACCACGGTTTTCCTCGGCTTTTCGGCCCTCGTCGCGGCTCCGGGCGACGGCATCAAAATCTACGGTTATAAATTGTCTCCCAACCATTTGCGGCTCCTCATGGATGGCGAGCCTGTCGCCGTCGGATCCGAGGACAACTCTCTCCATTTCGAAGTGCCGCGAACCGTCTCGCTCACGAATACACGCACGGTTCGCCTCCAACTCTTCCACGACGATCTTCTCATCGCGGAACGCTCTATTTTGCTGGTCGATGATGCCCAGAAAAAGAAACTGGCTTATTCCGAGCTCCCGGAGACCTCGGTCTGCCTGGGCGTCACCTATCGCTCCTATCCCTCGCGCACGACGGCTGGCCAAGGCCAATGCCAACCCGCGATACCCGAGTATCTCAGCTATTGTCAGAAGGATGGCGAAACATCCTGCGTGAGCACCGAGGATTTTCCAGCCGCGAAGGCCGCTATCCTCCGTGATCTGCAACCATCCTTCGCGGAGGGATTGACGATCGGGGGATTCAAGGGCGGCCTCCCGACCTGCTCGCCCCCTTCTTTCGATAAGGATTGCCTCTTGCCCGCATATTCCCTGATCGCTCAGCCCTATAAGGCCCTCATCAGAGACGAGCTGGATCCCGCCGTCGTGAAGGTCGGCACGGTGCTCGGCGACAAGACCGGGACGTTCGCGCCAGCGCCCGACGATTGCCAGATCGATGGCGAGGTCGATTGCGTTACGACCGCGGCCTTCCCTTCCTTGAACAAAAGCACCTTCGCGCCGAGCCTCTATTCAAGGAACCTCACGCTCGGCGGAGAAGCCGGCCTCTTGAACCCTTGCACCGATCGCGCCGCCGACTGCATCCTGCCGCCCTACGATGGAACGGCCGCGAAATACAAAGCGATCGACTTCAGCGAGGTCCAAGCCAACAAGATAAAAACCGGAGTGACGATCGCCGGCATCACGGGATCCTTGCCCGTCGCCTACGGCGACTGCACGAGCGACGGCCAGACGGCCTGTCTCACGACCGCCGATTTCCCGGGCGTCCTCGTGTCGAACGTCACGGCCGCCCGCAACAGTTTCAGCACCGATCAATCCTTGGCCGGAATATCAGGCCTCCTGCCGACCTGCAACGCGGATGGCGAGAGCGGCTGCTTGACGAGCGGCGCGTTCCCCGCCGCGAACGAGGCTTTGCTCACGAGCCGAAAATCGCGTTTCGCCAGCACGCTGACGCTCGGCGGCGTCAGCGGAACGATGGGCTCCTGCGCCGAGGGTTCGTCCGACTGTTATCTCCCCGCCTTCGTCAGCGGCACTCAGAATCTGAAAGCCGTCCGAACCGATGAGCTCGTCGGCGGC
>JASLCY010000549.1 GCA_030151925.1 Oligoflexus sp. | reverse complement strand
TCTTATGCGCCAGCAGGCCTTTGAGGTACATGAGGCCCTCTTTCGATTTATCGAACCTCCGGATCGTATCCGTAAGGAGGCACATGGAATCGAGGAAGGCCCGATCGAACTGGGAACTGGCAAGGATGTGCATTGGCTTGTCTTCGCGAGGCTCGGATCCCATCGATCTTCTCCTTATGAATGATAACGGACGGCGGCTTCACCGGAGCCGGCCGCGATTGTTCCGATAGCGACGGCGTGGAGGCCGAGGTCTTTGCAGGCCTTGACCAGCATCTCCGCCGCCGGCGCGTCCACGGCCGCGATCATGCCCGCGCCCATGTTGAAGACGCCTTCGACGCTTTCGAAGCTCGCACCGTGATCGCGGAAGATCTCCTGCATCCAGGGAGGCGTCGGCAGTTTCTTGGGGTCGATCACGGCCGTCACGCCGCTCGGCAGGACTCGGGGCAGGTTCCCCGAGATGCCGCCGCCCGTGATGTTCGCCAAAGCGTGGAGGCTGCCTTCCGGCAGGCGCCGCAGGATCTCGGGCAGCTCGTGATAGATGCGCGTGGGTTTCAGGCAGTCCTTGAGGCGTTCCGCCGAAGGCTTCTTCTCCTTGAGCCATTTCCTCAGGAGGGAATAGCCGTTGCTGTGGAAACCCGAGCTCTCGAAGGCGACGAGGACGTCGCCGACCTTCACGCTCTCCGGCTTCAGGCGTTTCGCGCCGTCGACGACGCCGACCACGAAACCGGCGAGATCGAAATGCCCCTTCTCATAGAGTCCGGGAAGCTCCGCGGTCTCGCCGCCGAGCAGCGCGGTATCGCATTGCCTCAGCGCCGCGCGTATGCCCTTCAGCACCGCTTTGAACTGCTGCTCGTCGAGGATGCCGGTCGCATAATAATCGAGGAAGAAGAGCGGGCGGCCGCCCACGGTGTAGAGATCGTTCACGCACATCGCCACGAGGTCGAAGCCGAGGCCCTCGAGGTCGTTCGCTTCGATCGCCAGCAGGACCTTGGTGCCGACGCCGTCCGTCCCGGTCACCAGCAGGGGATCCTTCATGCCGCGGAAATCGGGGCGGAAGAGGGCCGCGAAACCGCCTATGCCCGAGACGACCTCGCCGCCTCCGGTGCCGACCGATCCGCTCTCCTGCAGCCAATCGACGAGCGCATCGCCTTTTTCCACGTCGACGCCGGATTCCTTGTAAAGATCTCTACGCTCTGCCATGTGCTATTCCTATGTCTCGGATTCTTGAGCCTGAGTCGCCGGTAAAGGATCGAGGAGCTGGACCACCGAACAGACCCAATTCGGGTCCAGGGCCAGTTCGTCCGTGAGTTCGATCAGAATTATGCGATTTTTGAAGGATTCCCAATCGAGCAGCTGCTCGGCCGCGAGTTCGCCCCGCAGCCAGAGGACGCCGGCATCGAGGATGCGCAGCGCCATCGCCAGGTCCTCGGGCGTTTCGCAGAGGAGGACGGAGGTGAGGCCATAGTCCTGGCCGACTTCCACGAGGAACTGCGTCATAGCCTGGTCATGTTTGCCTACCGCGATCGCGTAGGCATCCGCTCCCATCGCCCTGGTTTCGAGGACCTGTTCCTCGGTTGTGATCGGGTCGAGACGCCAAATAGGACGGACGCTGTCATTGCGCTTCCACTCGCGGAAATGATCCGCGGAAGCCGCTTCCCCGATTTGTTTCACGACCAGTTCGGAGCGCGGCAGAATTTGCCCGCTCGCGCTGTTCGCGAGGATAAGGGACGGTGGATTTTGCGGGGGAAGTCGACGGACGGCAGGGGCATCTTGAATGAGAACACGGAGCTTTTCCCGATATCGGCCGCGCTCTCGCCCCTTTTTACCGGAGCCAGCGGGATCGAAGAGATGATCCAAAAATCCGCTCATACTTCGCACTCCTTTGGATAAGGTCGTGGTATCGTCAGTATAAACAGTCGCTTAGAAACAGCTATCTAAAGTTTTGACAGCCTTGGGCCGAAGCACTCCTTAGAAGAACAATCGCTTGCTTAGTCCAAGGGCAGCTTATGGGTTTCAGTCCGTCATTCAACAAAAACCGCTTCATTCTGGCTATGTTTGCCGTGCTAGCAGCACCTACAAACCATAGTCTAGGAGACGTTGTCTATAAGAAAGTCACAACGCTCAGGGTTGTCGACGAGGCGGAAGAGCAAACGGCGGAAGAACTACCGAAACCCCTATCCAAACCCGAGGACGGCCCGCTCTACAGAGTGCTGAAGATTCAAACGGACACCACGGGGATCAAGGTCCTCATCGATGGCGGCCACGACAAGGGCCTCCTGCCCGGCACCGTCCTCAAAGCGCAAAGACCGCACGTGAGCCCGGCCGGGGTGCTCGAGCAGATCCCCACGGCCCTGCTCAAGACGATCGAGGTCCGCGAGACCTATACCCTGGCCGAAATCGTCACCAACGGCTCGCTCGATTCCCAGCTCCAGTTCGGAGAATACCCCGAGCTCATGATCGGCGACACGGCCGTGCCCGAGGAAATCAATATCGCGCCGCGGACCCAGCTGCTGCCGACCGTATCCTTGGCATACAACAAGCTCTTCGCCGATCCCAAGAGCAACCCCGCGAACTACGAACTTACGAACGAGGGTCGCCAGCTCCTGCTCGACCAGGCGGAAGTCTTCGCGAAAGTCAGGGCGCCTATGCTCCTTATCGAGGCCTACACCGACGGCCAGGGCGATCGTGCGACCAACCAGATGGAATCGTATCAGCGCGCCCTCACCATCCGCCAAACCCTCATCGACGAGATGGGCTTCGATCCCGACCGCGTGGTGGCCATCGGCATGGGCGAAGCGGAAGCCTCGCAGGACAGCGTGGACCAGAGCTCGAACGACGAACCGCGGCACGTCCTCATCAAAGTCAAGACCCTGCCCAAGGCCCCGTAACTCTACTCTATCCATTTTGAGGCAACTGTTGCATCATCGCTGGTATGTCAGCGATTTTGCGGCAGCTTTGTTTTGGAATGTAGCCTAAAGTATGCAAAGACTCCTTACCCTAGCGGCCATGCTGCTGTCTTTCGCTTCCGCATGGATCATCTTCAGCTGGACTCGC
>JASLCY010000546.1 GCA_030151925.1 Oligoflexus sp. | reverse complement strand
GAGTGAGGTTGAAGAGGCCCGCGCCGTCGCCCCGGAGGCGCCCCGGCAAACCCGAGAGGGCGAGGATGCTCAAAGGCACGAAGATGAACGAGAGGCCGACCGACCGCACGAAGAGCGGAGCGATCAGGGCCCGCGTATCGGCCATGTTCGTGAATTGGGTCTGGATATAAAGGCTGTAGATGAGGATAGTCATGCCGAAGCCTATCATCAGCCGGCCGTCGACCTTGCCGACGATCCGCCCCACGATGGGCATCAGGAACACCTGTATCCAACACCCCTTGAGGAAGAGCAGGCCGATGTCGAGCGCCTTGTAGTGCATCACCGCACCGCAGTAGAGAGAATAGAGGAAACCCGCGGAGAACAGCGCGACCCCGACCAGGAAGTTGATCCCGGTCGCCGCCGCGTAGGACCCGTCGATGAAAACCCGCAGATTCACGATCGGATGGTCGGCCTCGAGCTGATGCACGATGAAGACGATCAACGCGAAGGCCGCGATGCAGCTCAGCGCGAGGATGAGTCTGCTGGAGAACCAGTCGTCGCGGTTCCCTTCTTCGAGCACATACTGAAGGCAACCCATGCCGACGGCGAGGAGGCCGAGGCCCCATTTATCCACCGGGGCTTTGCTGGGCTCGAAATGCGGTTCCTCGATCGTGCGCCAGGCCATGACAGCGGCGAAGATGCCGATCGGAACATTGATCAGGAAAATCCAGTGCCAGCTGGCGATATCGATGAGGTAACCGCCGAGGGTCGGGCCGAGCAAGGGGCCCGTCACCGCGCCGAGACCGAAGAGGGCGCCGGCCGTGCCGTGCTCCTTCTGAGGGTAACGGGCGAAGAGGATCGCTTGCGAGGTCGGGATGATCGCGCCGCCGCCGCAGCCTTGCAGGATGCGGAACGCCACGAGCGAAGGCAGGTTCCACGCCGAGCCGCAGAGCGCCGACGCGATGATGAAGAGCGTGATGGAGAAGGTGAAGTACTTCCGGAAGCCGAATCGCCTCTGGAGCCAGCCGGTCAGCGGGATGACGACGACGTTCGCCATCATATAACCGGTCGAAACCCAGGCGATCTGATCGAGGGGCGTGCCGAAGCTCGCCCGGATGTCCGAGAGGGCCACGTTCACAATCGAAATATCGAGGATAGCCATCAGCGCCGCAGCCATCGCTGCGATCGTGATGCCGGCCTTCGGGCCTTGGATGAGCGTTTGCTCCATGGGTTCTATTCCCTGCTTAGAAGGCTTATTTAGTGTAAACGGTGACGTCGGCGCTCATACCCGGGCGGATCGCGACGTCTTTCTTCTTGTCGAGGTCCTTGAAGTGCAGGAGCACGGGGATGCGCTGCACGACCTTCACGAAGTTGCCCGAGGCGTTGTCGGGCGGGATGAGCGAGAACTTCGAGCCCGTCGCCGCGCCGATCGAGGTCACTTCCGCGTCGAAGGTCTGGTGGCTGAACGTATCGATCTCGACCTTCGCCTTCTGGCCGACTTTCATGTCTTCGAGCTGGTCTTCCTTAAAGTTCGCCACGAGCCACACGTCGTTCAGGTCGACGATAGCGAGCAGCGGATTCATTGGATTCACCATCTGGCCCTGCTCGACCGTACGGCGCGAGATCACGCCGCCGATAGGCGCGTTGAGGTCCGCATAGGAAAGATTGAGCTTGGCGGTCGCCAGAGCGGCTTCGGCCTGTTGGACCTTGGCGAGGGCCGCACCGAGCGAACCGCCCTTCTTGGTCGAACCGAGACGTGCGACCGCTTGATCGTAGGCGGCCCGCGCCTGATCGTAATTGTTGCGCGCGGTATCGAGTTCCGCCTTGGCGAGGACGCCTTCGCTATTCAACTTCTGCACGCGGTGGAGTTCGGTCTCCGCCAGCTTCAGACGCGAAGTCGCCGCCGAGACGTCGGATTCGCCCGCTTCCACGCCGGCGCGCGCCGCGCTCAGATCGGCTTCGGCGGCGGTGACCCGCGCTTCGAGTTCCTGTTTATCGAGTTCGAGGATCTTATCCCCGGCTTTGACGGTCTGGTTATCGGTGACGTACAGATTCTGAACCTGCCCTGGGACGCGGGCCGAGACGTTGACGATGTGAGCTTCGACCTGCGCGTCGTCGGTCGTTTCCTTGCCGTGGTTGACGACATAACCGACCCCGACGCTGACCGCGATGACCACACCCAAACCAATGGCGACTTTCTGTGCTTTCTTCATTCTGTTTCAACTCCTGATGGATCTTTATCTTCTTCTTTGAGCATGTCCCGTTCCATGGCATCGACGCCTTCGCCGAACTTGATTATGAGCTTCGTCAGGAGCCTCTGCTCCTCGTGCGTGAGATGCTCGATAACCTTGGCGACCCGGGCGTAATGAGTAGGAAGCACTGCATCGAGCTTCTCTTTCCCGGCGTCCGTGATGCGGATCAGAAGTCCGCGGCGGTCGTTGGGATCGGGCAGGCGCACGATGAGTTGTTCGGCCTCTAGGGTGTCGAGCACGCCGGTGATGGTGGCGCGTTTCACGTCGAGGATCTCCGCGAGTGCCGCGGGCGAGAGCCCGCCGTCATCATCTTTATAGAGGAGATTCATCATGACCTTGAAACGGGCGTAGGAGAAACCGAGCTTGGTGAAATAAGCGTCGGTGCCGCAGTTCATGGATTTCGCCACCGTCGCGACGTGCACGAATGTTTCAATGCCTTCGGGATTGGGCAGATTGTAGCGCTTCGCGAAGTAGCGGAAGGAAGCGATCGATGGAAACTTCGCCATAGGCCTCCCCTTTCTGCGAATAAAAATAAGGAAAAAATGAGCCTGACGTCGGTCTTGATACTCTTATCGGAATTATAAGGCAACACATTATACGGGTGTTAATTATTAGGGGCCTAATCATAAAA
>JASLCY010000513.1 GCA_030151925.1 Oligoflexus sp. | reverse complement strand
CCAGGCTTTCCTCAAGGAACTGCTGCCGAAGAGCAAGGACCTCGAGTTCCTGGTCGACTTCTATATGACGACCATAGGCGGCATAGCCGAAGACATATCCATGCGGATCGAGAGCGAAGCCGAGCTCTTGAAATGGAGCGACGCGGTCGCTAGGATGCTGCTTCTACAGCTTACCGGCGGGAGAGTCGCTCACCACGGTTTTTAGGACGCTCAGCGACTGTTCGAAATTAGCTATCGCACTATCGACGCCATTGCGAAGAGTCGCCCATTGTTCGGGAGGATTATAGTCCATCTGCCTCAGCTTAGTGCGTGCGACGGATCTGTTCCCCTCGGTCGTTTGCAGGTACGGCAGGACTTTGGAGCGTTGGCCGGGTTCCATGGCGTCGATCTTGGCTTTCATACGGTCGAGCTCGGCGATGCCGCCGTTTAATTTCTCTTTCGCCGCATCCACGTACTGCTTAAACTCCGGGCTCTTCATGGAATCCGGATACCGATGCTGAGGCGGTTCCGGAGCGGGTCGCGAAGGTTTCTCGACTCGAGGAGGCGTTGGTTTCTCGACTTGAGAAGGCGTTGGTTTATCGACTCGAGGGCTTGATGGTTGAGCGCCGGCTGGCTTCGCACCTTCTTTGGGCGACGGCTGCTGAGCGGATAGACTCGCCGCATGAATCATGAGGATGAAGCCTACGATCGTTTTGGATGCCTTGTATCGCATAAGTTTTCCTTGGCTCGTTTCCTTATTGCGCTCCGCCTCACCTCTCACGGAGCGGTCATGATCTCCAAATACCTTCGGACGTCGCTCGGGTCGTGGAGGCGATAGCGAGCCTTGGTCTTACGGTTCCCGACGCATATGGAGATAGCATCCGCCGGCGCCGCAGCGAACATGTCCTCATCCGTGACATCGTCGCCTATGATGATGACGTCCCCGCTGGAAGCGCTTTCTTTCAGGATGCGCTGGATAATGACGCCTTTATTCACGCCGACCGGCTTGATCTCGATGACTTTCTTGCCATTCAAAACCTCCAGGCCGAGCTCCGCGAAGGTCTCACGGGCGTGCACGCGCAATTCCTTGGCCATTCTCTCGCCATGCGCCTGATCCGACATACGGTAATGCCAAGATAAAGAATAATTCTTCTCTTCGACGAAGGATCCGGGCGTATTCTTAGCGAACCTGTCGAGCACGGACCGAACGTAGGTCTTCCAATGATTTTCACGATCCTGCTGCAGTGAAATCCAATCGTCCGTTCGCCTGACCCGGCTCAGGGCTCCATGCTCCGCATGCAGATGGACATCGAGATGGCCGAACCATTGATTCATGGTGGCCTGCGGCCGGCCGCTGACGATGTGGACTTCGACGTCCGGCTTTGAGGTGAGGGTTTCCAGCAAACGGATCAGGTGTTGGTCTGGAGCCGCCAGCTGGGGAAACCTCACGATCGGAAAGAGGGTCCCGTCGTAGTCGAGGAAAAAGGTCTTTTTAGCGTTATGAGCCGAATGCCGGGCTAGCTCCTCGGGTTTGTCGTACGATTTCTGGATCCCGCTCGATCGATCGAGCTGGAGGAAATCGGCGAATCGCCGCGCCCACTCCGAGGCGTCGAAGCTGATGATCCTGTTTCGAAGCGCAGTCATTCTTATTTTCCTCTCGGTTCTCGGCATCGTTACGGACTCATAGAGCTTCATCGCGGTTCGATCGATGTCGTAAGGGTTGATCTGGATGGCCTCTCCGAGTTCCTCCGCCGCTCCTACGAATTCACTGAGGACCAGGACCCCATCGAGGTCGGCCCGCGCGGCTATGAATTCTTTGGCGACCAGATTCATGCCGTCGCGCAAGGGCGTCACGAGCATAACATCGACGAGGGGATAGAGGGATAGTATCTCCGCGTGCGTATAACTTCTATGGATCGAATTGATGGGCTGATAGCCGGGCATCCCGAATCGCCCATTAATGCGCCCGACGAGGCCCTCGACTTGAGTGCGATACGTTTCGTAGGCGCTGACCTGGTCTCTCGAGGGGGAGGCGATCTGGATGAGAGAGACTTTTCCCCTCAGCTCGGCATGGAGCTCGAGGAGTTTCTCAAAGGCCAGGAGCCTCTGCGGAATGCCTTTGGTATAGTCGAACCTATCGATCGCCAGCATCAAGCATTGCAAACCGCCTTGTTCCTTCATCTGCTCGATGGAATCCTTGAGATCGCACGTCGGCCTGTGCAGGTCGCTGATCTTCGTCACGTCGACGCCGAGAGGGAAAGCGCCTATTTTGATGACTCTTCCATCGACGCTTATCGCATGGTCGCCTTTCACGGTCACTCCCAATACGCGCAGGAGGGAGCTTTGGAAGTGCCTCGCATAGGAATGGGTGTGGAAACCGATCGCGTCCGCGCCCAGCAGGCCGTTCAGGATTTCCGACCGCCAGGGGAATATGCGGAAGATCTCCGAAGACGGGAAAGGGATGTGGAGGAAAAAGCCGATTTTGGCCTCAGGCAGGGCGGCTCTCAATAACGCTGGGAGCAACTGCAGATGATAGTCCTGTATCCAGATAAAGTCCCCGGGCGCATAGGTTCGTACGATCGCCTCGCAGAAGCGCTCGTTCACGCTTCGATAGGTATCCCAGCCGTTCAGGGCCAAAGGCATTTTATCGATTTGGTAATGGTAAAGCGGCCAGACCACCCCGTTCGAAAAATCATTGTAATAGCCTTGGATCTCCTCTTCCGAAAGGCTCAGCGCGATCATGCCCTCGTCCTCGAGCCTGGCGAGCAGCTCCCTCTCGCGCTCTTCGGCAAGCTGTTGAGCCAGGCCGTGCCACCCGACCCAGACTTGTCCGCCTGCATCATTGAGATGCCCTAAACCGGTCGCGAGCCCGCCTTGGCTCGGGACGAACTGAAATTCGTCGTCGACGGAGCGGA
>JASLCY010000510.1 GCA_030151925.1 Oligoflexus sp. | reverse complement strand
TCAAACGAGTGGAATTGACGTTCGCACTTGGTTTATTTTGCGTAGTCTATTCAGTTTTCAAAGAGCGATTCGGAAGGGACGTTGTATTTCAGCGATCTTTTATTTTCAAGAAAAAGTTTTTCTTTTCTCTACTTCTCTGCTCGCCGTTTACTTCGCCTCGCTTCGAGAAGTTGGGTTATACGGATTCAAATTGCGGTCGTCAACACACTTTCTGAGAATTCGAAAATAAGCTTAAAACAGGTATTTTCACGTCATCTTCGTATTACCCTCAGTAAGAAATCAAAGTGCTCTCACGCCAGTTTTGAGGTCAGCAAAAAATCGGCAGGAAACCCTCAAGTCTCTAGTAATTTATGCCGAATGAATAAGACGGTAACACTGTTCGGGACATAGCTTTGCAGGACCTCCGCAACTAGAGGTGGCGCATATGATCAGTCAAAAATTTACATCCAAGATGGGAATGCCCCGTGTCTTAATCGTAGACGACGAGGTGCAACTGGCTGAAATCTATAGGGCTGTGTTGCAAAGCGCCGGGGCGAAAGTCGCGGTCGCTTACGATGCGGCCGATGCCGTGGACCTTATCGGCACCTTCGAGCCTGATGTCATCGTTTCTGACATCCGGATGCCCGAGGTCAGGGGAGACGAGCTGCTCGTCGCCTTATCTTCTTATGATCCCAATCTCCCGGTCATTTTGGTAACGGGTATGGACCGCACGAAGGTCACCATCCCCAGTGATGCGAAGAACCTTTTCCACCTGCTTCACAAGCCAGTGGACTACGATTCCCTGATCCGCTCCGTCCAAAGTGCCTACTCATTGGTCGAGTCGCGCCGGATGAATGAGCTCCTGCTCCACGAACTCCATAAGAAGTCGGGCTCGAGCCAGAGCTTCGAAGACTGGCGCAATGCGGAAGTCGAGAAGATCCTCGAGAAAGTGGTGCCTAAAGCATCCTGATCCGGACCCAAACGAAAAGGGCGCTTCCTCTGCGGAAGCGCCCTTTCTTATTGAACCGGAGATTATTTCTTTTCCACGATCGAGTACTGGAGGCCCGTTACGTAGTATACGGTGAGGCCCTCGAAACCGGAGTGCGAGTTGATGTTCAGATAGATGGGCTTGCCGCTCGCATCGGTCGTGAACTCAAGAGGCTTCTGAGTCGAGACGCTGTTCGCGCTCCAGGTGCCGTCGTTGGCGGCTTCGTCGCCTTTGTTGATGCGGCCCATGTAGCTGTAGTGATCGCAGATCCAGCTCTTGACGCCGCTGTTGCAATTACCGCTCGGAACGCCGAGTTTCACGACCTTGCCGTTATTATCCTTGGTCGTTACGCGAAGCATCGCTTCGGCGCCGTTGCTGTTCGATAGCGAAGCGGCCATCACGAGGGTCGGATCGGAAGGCTGGCCGAACATTTGCTTGAGCTGCTCGTGTTCTTCCGGATCCATCTCAGCGAGTTTGGCTTTTACGTTCTGGTCGAGTTCGTCGCTGATGCGGCTCGCGAGCTCGCTCGAGTCGTCGCGGGTCGGAAGCGAGTTGAGGACCTTGGTATAAAGGGCGAGAAGCGCCTTGTCAGCCGTGGCGGCCGTCGCGTTCAGCGTTTCGAGGTCGCCGGCGCTGAGGCTGGCGAGCGCCGCGGTTTCGATCTTCTTGAGTTCACGAGCGTCGATGAAGAAGCTTGCGCTCGCGCCGTAGTAGTTATTCATATCTTCATCGTTCGAGCCTGGGTTCGAAGGAACGGAAGGCTCGTCGGGAGTCGAGGGCTCAGAACCTTCGGGAGCCGCTACCCAGGGATTTTGCGAAGCGAGGAGGCCGAAGCTGTTCGAGTCCGCGCTGCCGCCGATGCCGAAGGCTTCCGAGGAAACGTTCGTGACGAAATCGAGTTTTGCCGAGATCAAGTAGGTGGTGTTGGGCTTGAGTTTGTTGCTGACGACGATCTGCATGTTGACGTCGGTGTCGTCCGAACGGTTGTGGTAACCGATAGCCTGGCCGCTCACGGTCTTATTCATCGCGTCGTAGACTTGGGTCAGTTGATAGAGGTTTTCTTCGCTGGTGCCGAGCGAGGTTTCCGCGGTGAGGCGGTCCGCGAGGTTTTTACCGGGAAGTTTCGAAAGGTCGCGGCCATTGACGGCTTGATTGACCGGAACGTCTGAAAAGAAGAAATCGATACCGGCCGATTTGAAGGTTGCCTTGGACTGACCAGCAAAATTATAGCGCTGGCTGATAGGAGTCGAAGAAGCGCCCTGGGCTGCGGAAGTCATTCCGAAGAGGGCTACGGCGAGTGTCGAGAGGGAGATGAGTTTGGTCACGAGCTATTCCTTTCAGTGGTCCGTCTTAATCGACATGGCGGTTGTAACCCTTGTCTCTCAAGGCGTCAAGAGTCATATCTTTTTGGCGCCACTATTTTCCCCAGTCATTCTCCGCAGAACTTTCTCAAATGAAACGTTTCACCAGTCAAATTGAGCAGTTATGGTGATAATCATAATGATCACGAATTTCCCCAGAGGTTTTAGCTGGTTGGCCAATTTACGCCCAAACCCGCGGCGCAACGGAGAATAAGGGAATAGTGGAGGTCCCATCCCTTCTCTGATAGATTACCGCCTCGTTACGAAAACCAATCGCTGCGGATGGTATGCATGTCTGACAAAACCGTTATCTATTCCATGGTCGACGTCTCCAAGACCCATGGACAGAAAACCGTCTTAAAAAATATCTACCTCTCCTATTTCTACGGAGCGAAGATCGGCGTGCTCGGAGCCAACGGCTCGGGTAAGAGCTCGCTTCTCAAGATCCTGGCCGGCGTCGACCAAACCTTCACCGGCGAGACCCATCTCTCGGAAGGTTATACCGTCGGTTACCTCGAGCAGGAGCCGCACCTCGAATCCGGAAAAACCGTCAAGGAAATCGTTCAGGAAGGCGCTGCCGCTACCGTAGCGCTCCTCAAGGAGTTCGAGGAGATCAACCTCAAGTTCGGCGAAGACCTGACGCCTGAGCAGATGGATGCGCTCATCGCTCGCCAGGGCGAAGTGCAGGACCTGCTCGACCGCATGGATGCCTGGACCCTCGACGATCGCCTCGAATTCGCGATGAACGCTCTCGACTGCCCTCCGAGCGATGCTCTCGTAGACCATCTCTCCGGTGGCGAACGCCGCCGCGTAGCGCTTTGCCGCCTGCTTCTCCAGAAGCCGGACATCCTCCTCCTGGACGAACCGACCAACCACTTGGATGCGGAATCGGTACGCTGGCTCGAGAAGCACTTGCAGGAATATAAGGGCACCATCATCGCCGTGACCCACGACCGCTACTTCCTCGACAACGTCGCAGGCTGGATCCTCGAACTCGACCGCGGCCAGGGCATCCCCTGGAAAGGCAACTATACCTCGTGGCTCGAGCAGAAGGAAAAACGCCTTGAGCAGGAGGAGAAAGGCGAGAACAAACGCCGCAAGTACCTGCAGCAGGAACTCGAGTGGATCCGCCAGGCCCCTAAAGCTCGTCAGGCGAAGAACAAAGCCCGTATCGCGGCCTTCGATAAGCTCTACGCTGAAGAATCCCGCGGCCAGGACAAGGATCTGCAGATCTATATCCCACCCGGACCCCGCCTGGGCGATATCGTGATCGAAGCCGATCACGTGAAGAAGGCCTTCGGCGACAAGGTGATCTTCAAAGACCTCAACTTCAAGCTGCCCGCGGGCGGCATCATCGGCATCATCGGGCCGAACGGTATGGGCAAGACCACCTTGTTCCGCATGATCACGAAGATGATCGAGCCGGATGCCGGCACCTTCACCGTGGGACAGACCGCGGTGATCGGCTACATGGAGCAGTCGCGCCTCGGCCTCAATCCGGAAGACACGATCTACCAGGCCGTATCGCAAGGCGCGGACACCGTGCTCCTCGGCAAGCAAGAGGTGAATGCCCGCGCTTACGTGAGCCGTTTCAACTTCGCGGGCCAGGATCAGCAGAAGAAGGTCGGCGACCTCAGCGGAGGCGAGCGCAACCGCATCCAGCTCGCGCTCCTCTGCAAGGCGGGCGCCAACGTCCTGCTCCTCGACGAACCGACCAACGACCTCGATATCACCACCATGCGGGCCCTGGAAGAAGCGCTTCTGTCCTTCGCCGGCTGCGCGGTTGTCATCAGCCACGACCGCTGGTTCCTCGACCGTATCGCGAGCCACATCCTCGCGTTCGAAGGCGACGGCGAAGTCTACTGGTACGAAGGCAACTTCTCGGATTACGAAGAAGATCGTAAGCGTCGCCTCGGTGCTGACGCCGATGTTCCGAAGCGCGTGCGTCACGCTCGTTTGGAACGCTAATAAGAGGAAATGAACATGAGCAAGGCCCCTTTGAACGCTATCACCCCGACTCGGACCGAAGACTACCCAGAGTGGTATCAGCAGGTCATCAAAGCCGCGGATCTCTCGGAGAATTCCAACGTCCGCGGCTGCATGGTCATCAAACCCTGGGGTTATGCCATCTGGGAGAACATGCAGAGGATCCTCGATGCGCGTTTCAAGGAAACGGGCCACGAGAACGCGTATTTCCCGCTGTTCGTGCCGCTGAGCATGATGGAGAAGGAAGCGGAGCACGTGGAAGGCTTCGCGAAGGAATGCGCGGTCGTCACTCATCACCGCCTGGAAGCCGGGCCTAACGGCGGTTTGGTTCCCGCCGGCAAACTCGATGAGCCTTTGATCGTCCGCCCGACCTCGGAGATGATCATCGGTCCCGTGTTCGCGAAGTGGGTCCAATCCTATCGCGACCTGCCTATCCTCATCAACCAGTGGGCTAACGTCGTTCGCTGGGAGCTGCGCACGCGTATGTTCCTCCGCACGACCGAGTTCCTCTGGCAGGAAGGGCACACCGTTCACGCCACGGCGGAAGACGCGGTCGAAGAAACCCTGAAGATGCTCGAGGTCTACCGCGAATTCGCGGAAGAAGTCATGGCGATGCCGGTAATCAAGGGCGAAAAAGCTCCGCACGAACGCTTCCCGGGCGCCGTGGATACTTACACCATCGAAGCCATGATGCAGGATCGCATGGCCCTGCAGGCGGGCACCTCGCACTTCCTCGGCCAGAACTTCGCGAAGGCGATGGATATCCACTTCCAGGATCAGAAGGGCAACGACGTTCATGCTTGGACGACGTCCTGGGGCGTATCGACCCGCCTCGTCGGTGGTTTGATCATGAGCCATTCGGATGACGACGGCCTGGTCCTGCCTCCCCGTCTGGCTCCTAAGCACGTCGTGATCATGCCTATCTATAAAACGGACGAGGATAAAGCGAAGGTCCTCGAATACTGCCGTTCGCTCGAGAAGGCCATCGCCAGCCTCCGTTATGCCGACGAACCGATCCGCGTGTTTATCGATGACCGCGACGTCGGGGGCGGCAAGACCTGGCATCACATCAAACGCGGCGTTCCGGTTCGTTTGGAAATCGGTCCACGCGACCTGCAGCAGGATTCGGCTTTCATGGGCCTCAGGACCCTGCCGCACAAAGACAAAAAAGGCATCAAACGCGAGGAGCTTCTCGCGACCCTGCCGCTGATCCTAGCAGATATGCAGAAGGGCCTTTATGAAAAGGCCCTGAAACATCGCAACGAGAACATGAAGAAGATCGACAGCCTCGAAGAGCTCAAGGCTTACTTCACGCCTCAGAACGAAGACAAACCGGAGATCCACGGCGGCTTCGCCTTGGTGCACTGGGTGGAAGACGAGAAGACCGAGCAGCTCCTCAAGGAGATGAAGATCACGCACCGCTGCATTCCTCTCGATGCTCCCGAGGAAGAAGGCAAGTGCATCTTTACCGGCAAGAAGAGCCTGCGCCGCTCGATCCTGGCGAAGTCTTACTGATTTTTGGGATAAAGACATCAGGGGAGCCGGCATCGCGCCGGCTCCCCTTCTTCATTTCAGCGATTATTCGGCGGCAGGGCTGCACACGTCGCGGGTTTGTTCGCGCCTTTGGGGATCAGGACGGTATCACCGCACGCCCCGGGTTCGGGTTCGCCGAGGAATTTCCAGGCTATCCAGCGAGCTGCATAATCTCCGCGCTGCCCCACGGCCTCGTCGTGCTTGGCGTCCGGAACAAAACACGAAGTCACGTTCACTCCATCCTGGTGAAGACGATCGACCCCGCATTGCGCTCGTTCAGGCGGAATCCAGACATCATCTTCGCCGTGGATATAGAGCACGGGCGTCTGGGCCCGAGCCGCGGGGATGTGCGGCCTGTCATCCGCGTAGTACTTCATCCAACGTCGGCAGCGATCGGTTAAACAGGGGGCATTGAAGGCAGCGGCGCCTGCGACTTCAAGACCAAAACTCTTGTCGAAGATATCGGTTAGATGATCGCCGAGAGCTTTGACCGCATCATGGTCGCATTGGTTGCGCACGAAATCTTCGACCAGAGCGGCCTTCTCGGCTTTGAAAGGACGGAGGCCATCACCTTCGAAAAGTTCGGCATGAGCATAATGATACCAGACGCTCGCGGCTATGGTGTCGGCGTCCTTAACCGTATCGTAGAAAGGCGAAACCGCGATAAGGCCGCCGAAGGAGGCCATCGGGAACCATGAAGGCGCGAGCGCCACGACAGCGGAAATCGGCTGGGTATCATCGGCGAGCGCCAATGAGCTCAGAGCCGCATGCCCACCTTGGGAATGACCGACGAGGACCAGGTCCCTCGAGAAGGCACCGGGTTTGAAACTCCTGAGCGCCCGGGCCGCATCCATCACGCTGAAGGTCTCGTCCCGCGAGGTATGGTATCCAGAGATCGGTTTCACGGCCGCAAGGGTCGAAGAATAGCCCGCATAGTCCGGCAGGATAACGACATAACCGTTCGCAGCCAGCGGATAACCGAGTTCTGCGAGGTAAGAGCCTGCTTGGCGTTCGCCTTCCTGCGAGAGTCGGCAATCGGCTCCCAGTCCCATCGTGCCATGCGCGATGACGATGGCTGGGACCCTGGCCGCGCGCTGGGTTTCGGGCACGAGTATCACGGCTTCGGAATAGGCCGGAGGAGTGGAAGGCGTTCCGCGCCGCGTTGCATACACGATCCGATAAGCGGTTAGGGATCTCGTCAAACTCGGCCCGCGGTATTCGGCGCTCCGGGCTAGGGAGTCGACTTCGCTCGCGCTCAAGGCCTCCCCCTTCGCACAGGCGAGGATCTCACCGGGCAGGGCTTTATCCGCTGAAGAGGAGAAATCTCGTTCGAGGTCCTGGAGGCTGGCGACGCAAGAATCTTTGGCTGGAAGGGCGAAGGCGTTCGTAAGGGGAAGAGCGAGGGAGACGAGAACCAGCAAAATCTTACGCACGGTTATCTCCTTACATGGCTTGCTTCAGGGCCTATCCTTCGCCTGCAATTCAGTTTTGATGGTCTGGGCAACCTTGAGTTGACCACGAACGCTGAGGTGAAAGCAATCGTTTGCTATGTCGTCTGCCGCGAAACTGAGCGAAGAAGTCGAGGATAACGACGCTATGCGGAACTTGGGATCGAGTTTGTTGAGTTTGTCGGCGAGCCTACTCAGGCCGTCGCCATAAGCGCGAAGCGCGTTGGAAACCGGCAGCAGCGTGTCGAGCGATTTCGTTTGATGATAGGCGAAGAGCGTGGGGCAGAGGCCGAAGGTCCCGCCCGAGAACAGCTGGGTCATGATCGTGCGCATGCCGATGTTCGAGCCGGCCGGGGCCTCGGCATTCAGCTTCTTATCCAGCTGGTCCGACTGCAGCTCCTGGCAGGTGTGGTCGGCGCCGTAGGCGAAGATCTTCTTGTTCTGGATCACGGGGGAAGTCGTGAGCTGGGATACGCCCAGCGGATTCAGGAGCCAGATGCGCGTGACGTGGCCGCCTTCGCTCTGCGCGTTCTTCATGTAGTAGTGAAGGGCCTCTTCGATGCTCTCGACGTATTCGTCTTCCGGAGTAATGGCCTCGGGCACGCTCGCGCAGATGTCGTTGCCGGTGAAGAAGACGAAGACGTTATCCACGGCCCGGCCCTCGGTCGCCTCGAGCAGGCGATCGACCTGCTGCTTGGCGTGCATCGCCCTTTCCCCGTCGCGAGCCGCGATGAGGACGTGATCGCCGCGGAGGGCTCCCAGGAGGCTGCCCCAGGCGTATTCCTCGGTGTCGAGATAATGGGAGGACATCGCCGTGACGAAGGAATTGAACATCCACATCAAAGGATGGATGAACTCGCGGCGGGCCAGGTCGAGGCGTTCGCTGTCGATCTTATCGATGCCTTCCGCCTTCAGGAAGTCGCGCGTGCCGGCGTCCATGCCGAGATCGGTGCGATCGGTGAAGACGTTTTCCATGCGATCGAAGTCGAAGGCCAGCGCGCTGTGGGAAGCCCCGCCCGTGCTGATGCTATCGCCGAGGATAGCGATCGTGCCGGCAGAGGCTTGGGGGCTCAAAAACCCGAGGAGCAAAGAGGCGGAAACTAAGGCTTTGAGCATGCGCACGATCATCCCTGACAAAAGTCTTCCATTCGGGGCCGAATCCCTGAACTTTTTGAAGGCCCATACTAACGAGATTTCCGAAAACCAGCAAAATATGAATACACGAGTGTGTCATTGTAGCTATTTTGGACCGATTTTTTGGAAAAATGTCATAGGAAATTTTCAGTCCGAGTCATTTAAGCTTTTCGATTTTTTAAAATAGGTGAACAAAAATGTGGTTTATTTTGGCGCCATTTGAGGCCAAAACGATCTAGATTGACCCCACGTAATTCAAGAAGCTCTTCTTCTTCGCGGTTCGAAGTGTAATAGTTTCATTAATTTATAATCAACGCTGTTTTGGTATGCACAAAGAGGGCTGGGAAATTTCATTCTACGTCGGGAAATCACGAGGCGGCTTGTTACAAGTATTTGAAGATTTTTGTGCATCAAAAAGTTGACCTGTTGGCCAACTTTAGATTGAATAGGGAAAATTCGATTGAGACCACCAAGTCGAAGGAATGGAATTGAAGGAGGGCGCGATGGAAATCCAGAGCGAACAGCAATACAAACGGTTGCGTATGTTAGACATTGACGACCTTATTCTTCTTCAGCATCTACTTAAAGGCGGCAGGCCGTCAACAGGAGCTGCGTTGCTTGGACTAACTCCTCCGGCAGTGAGTCACCGTCTGCGCAAAATCGAAGACGTCTTCGAAATCAAACTTTTTGACCGCATCGGTTCGAAACTGAGCCTCAATCTGGCCGGTCGAGCGTTGTCGGAAAAAGCGGACCGCGCTCTGGCCCTGATGCTCTAATTCAGACGTTCGTCCCTATCATTGCATAGCCGGACGATGTGTCTCGAAATTCACGCTGAATCGATCGTACTTCCTTGCTTCCGTGAGTTCCTGCGTGACTCGCGAAATATTCCTTTCGAAGGTCCTATCGATCTCGTGCACAAAATCGTCGACCTTGTTCATAGGACCTTCGACGTGCACTTCCACCCGGCCATCCGCAAGATTCATCACATAACCCGTAACTCCGTAGTTTGAAGCCACCGATTCCGTGATGCGACGGAAACCTACGCCTTGGACCTGTCCCTCATACCGGTATTTGCGAGCGATATACCTAGCCATCTCACGCCCGTCCTTATCCTGATAGTGAATAGCTGGTCATGGGTAGAAGAATATCACGCCAATCCTGAGAAAGGGCAAAGAGAGAGGCATCTTCGATTTTGATCAACAGACATTTGTAGGCTCATACCGCAGCGTTACACGCGTCTCCTAACTTTGGCTTCTTGCCACGGATTTCTGGGTAGTCGCATACTCAAGCTGCTGAGATCCGTGGAGCAATTCCGATGGGCTCAGCCGTTCCTCATCCCCCCACGGAGTTGTTATGAGCCTCTTAGATTGGGTGCACGCATATCAAGGCCCGCTTTGGTTCCTCTTCGCCCTCGGATTCATCGGTATGGCCTTCGTCGGCGTACCGCTTGGTATTTTTACCGTCTATATCGCGGCCGTCTTTTGGTTGATGCAGGTGCCGCCGGCCCTCATGATCGTAGCCGGCGTGATCCTCTTCGTGCTGAACGTCCCGCCGATCCGTGCTTATATCCTGAGCGCACCGATCGTCGCCCTGCTGAAGAAGCTCAATATCCTCCCGGAGATTTCCGAGACCGAGCAAATCGCCCTCGAGGCTGGGACCACGTGGGTCGACAAAGAGCTTTATTCAGGCAAACCGGATTTCGAGGCGATCCACAAAAACCCTTACGCGCGGCTCTCCCCTGAAGAACAGGCCTTTATGGATAACCAGGTCGAGACGCTTTGCGGGATGATGACCGACTGGGAGATCTATCAGGAGATCGACCTTCGGCCGGAAGTCTGGGCTTATATCAAAAAAGAGAAGTTCTTCGGCCTGGTGATCGCCAAGGAGCACGGCGGCCTCGGTTTCTCGGCGCTCGCGAACAGCGAGGTCGTCGCGAAGATCTCGTCGCGTTCCATGGCGCTGGCCGTGACCGTGATGGTCCCGAACTCCCTGGGACCGGGCGAGCTCATCACGCATTACGGGACCGCGCAGCAGAAAGAGCATTATCTCCCGCGCCTCGCCGATGGCCGCGAGATCCCATGCTTCGCTCTGACCGAACCGGACGCCGGCTCGGATGCGGGTTCGATGCGTTCGACCGGGGAAGTGTTTAAAGGCGACGACGGCAAGCTCTACATCCGTCTGAACTGGAATAAACGTTATATCACGCTGGCGGCCGTTTCCACGCTGCTCGGCCTCGCGATTAAACTGCACGATCCCGACAACCACCTCGGCAAGGGCACGGATCTCGGTATCACCTGCGTCCTGGTTCCGACGAATACCAAAGGCGTGGTGCTGGGCCGGCGACACAACCCTATGGGCGTTCCCTTCTTCAACTGCCCCACTCACGGGACCGATGTGGTGATCTCCGTCGATCAGATCATCGGCGGTGCCGAAGGCGCGGGACGCGGCTGGCAAATGCTCATGGAATGCCTGGCCATCGGTCGTTCGATCTCGCTTCCGGCCCAGGCGACCGGCGGATCGAAGCTCCTCGCGCGCGTGGTCGGGGCTTATGCCGCGACGCGTAAGCAGTTCAACGTGGAGATCGCTAAATTCGAAGGCGTGCAGGAGCCGCTCGCACGGATCGCCGGCCTCACATACTTATTGGAAGCTTCCCGGATCTTTACGGTCGGCGCCGTCGACAGCGGGAAAAAACCGGCCGTGGTCTCGGCGATCGCCAAATACAACTCGACCGAGATCGGCCGCATCCTCGTCAACGACGGTATGGATATACTCGGCGGGAACGGTATTTCGCGCGGACCGCGGAACCTCATCGCCAACAACTATATCGCAACGCCTATCGGCATCACGGTGGAAGGCGCGAACATCCTCACCCGCTCGATGATCATCTTCGGCCAGGGCGCGATCCGTTGCCATCCCTATGCCTACACCGAAGTGAAAGCCCTGCAGAGCAACGATCTCAAGGCCTTCGATCTCGCCTTCTGGAGCCACGTGGGATTTGTGATCCGCAACACCTGCCGCGCACTGCTCTTGACTCTGACGCGAGGCCTCCTCGCCAGCGTTCCGGGCGGCCCGATGCGGAAGTACTATCGTCGTCTGGCCACGAGCGCAGTGCCCCGGCCTGCCCCTGCTGGCGACCGAGAGCGTTCTGGAGGCTTG
>JASLCY010000508.1 GCA_030151925.1 Oligoflexus sp. | reverse complement strand
GGCCTCAGCCTCGATCAGAAGGATGCGCCGAGCCTTAAACTGCAGAGCACGCTGGACGGCCTGGCGAACGTGAAGCGCCTTACGCTGCGCCGCCTCGGTTCCCAGCAGGAGCGAGTCCTTTGCCAGGACGCCTGCACCGACGCGGCTCTCAAACTCGATCTGAAAGACGAGCTGGCGCCGATCGCGGGCTTGAACAGCTATGAGTTCCATATCCAGGGCAAGCTCGGCGAGGATATCTATCGTCATTTCTCGCTGTCGTGGGGAACGATCAATACGCATCCGACCGATGTGATCGACGGCGGAGTCTACGCGGCCCTCGATAGGGAAGACGGCCTCAAAGCCGTCGCGAAGCTCGTGGGCGAGTTCGCGGCCGGCCGTTTTACGATGGATTATCGCGATGAGAACGGCAGCGCCCATCCGAAGCTGACGTTCAACGATATCATCGCCTTCAAGAAGAAGACCTATAAGAGCGGTGTGCCGACGCCCTGCGACGGCGCGGCCGGCAACGATTTCACCTATCTCCAGAACCTCGGCCCCTTCTGCGCGCTCAAGGCCGAAGGCGATACCGGAATCCTCGGCGGCGTGCTCGGCCAGGTCCATTACAAGGCTGCGGCCGACATCTACGTCACCGACATGCAGGTGACCCAGGAGGCGGGCAACGTCGAGGCCTCGATGCTGCCCATGCAGAAGAACCTCGAGATGCACCTGGGCGTGAAGAAATTCAAAGGCCATCTGCACATCGTGCTCCGCATCGACGAAGCCAAGTATTTCGGCGCGATCTCGGTGCCCGGCGCGACGGGCTACTTCTATTACGATACCGATTTCAGCCTCGACGGCCCTATGCGCGAGACGATCGCCAAGACCGATATCTCGGTGGCGAACGGCCGCCTCGGCCTCAAGATCCACGGCGTGGACGGCTTCAATCTCGCCAATCCCCTCAACGGCTCGGCGGATTCGGAGACCTACTTCGATACCCAGGATTGGACGCATAACGTAAGCGTGGCCGCGGTCAAGCAGATCGACGAGAACAGCGGCCTCTGGGCGAAGCTCGTGAACATGGTCGTGAATCAGGCCGTGACGTCCCAGGTCGATAACTTCAAGCCGCAGATCGTCAACGGGATCGCGCGCGATATCCTGCAGGTCGTGGCGCCCAATACCCTGAACACGATCGTGGAGCAGCTGAAGACCGGCCTCCAGATCTTCCTGCCCTCGCATCTGCCTTCGCCGCTGGATCGCACCAAGATCCAGGTCGCCGGCCAGCTCGGCAATACCCTCGGCCTCGAGGTTCGGGACGATAACAGCTACCTGACGACGCCCCTAAAATTCTCGCTGAAGCCGCTCGTCGACCAACCGAACGGCCGCCCGGGCAACCTCAACGGCGCCAACGGTTTCGTGCAGACCCCGGACGGGCAGAAAGCGCCTTCGCCGCTCACCGCGGGCACGAACTTCGGCAACGGCAGCCTGCTCGCCCTCAGCATCGACGTCGTGAACCAGACGTTCTACGATATCTGGAAGCAGGGCATGCTGAACATCAACCTCGATAACGCCTTCGTGGAGAAGGTCGAGAAGTTCGCGGTCTTCGACCCGGAAAACGAAGCCAACGGCAAGGAAATCCTCCTCGCCGAATTCCTGCCGAAGCTCCTCGGCAGCGATATCACGCGCATGGAAGGCAAGGATTCGAGCGGCAAGACCATCATGATGGATAAGGATGACAAGATCACCCTCGTCATCGACTCCAAGCTTCCGCCTTTCCTTCGCATGAAACGCGTGCCGCGCGCCGACGGCAAGGACGATCTCGTCTTCGCCCTCGGCCTGAGCGATGTGACCATCAACATCCAGGGCCAGCACAACGACCAGACCTATTCGATCGCCAAGATCCGCATGGCCGTCACCGCCGACAGCCATCTGAAGTTCGTGCCCTATCAAAACCCTATGCGCCATCCCGAATTCAGCGGCGTCGGAGCGCTCGGCGTGGAGATTTATAAGGACACGACCAGCCTCGATTATTTCGTCGAAGTCGCGGAAGGCGTCAACGCCAACTCCTTCGCCATCGACACCAACAAACTGCGCTCGACCATCAGCGATATGGTCGACCAGCTCTTTATCCCGCTCCTCAACGACGGTCTGCGTGAAGTGCCGCTCACGGGCCTCCGGACCTGCGGCGTGGAACTCGACGCCGGCAAGATGGAAATCCTTCCGCTGCCCCGTTCGGGCTCGACGCCTTTCATGCTCGTGAAGGCGCCGCTCAAGAACTACGATTTCTCGGGCCATTGCGATCTGATGCCCGACCTGACGAGTCCGCTGCCCCCGCTGCCCGATGTGGTGGACGATAATCCGCCGGCCAGCGGCGGCGACAATCCTTCGGGCAACAACGGCTCGACCGGCGCGAACAACGGCCGCGTCGACCTCGCGATGGATTTCACGGCGATTCCCTGGCAGCTCAACGACCACCAGAAGGTCCCCGACGTGGAGACCGAATGCCAGTCGCAGATTTTCTTCGACGCTTCGTGCGCGAGCGCCTGGGTCGAATACGTGATGGAAAACGGCCAGAAGAAGCTCGACGACCGCGGTCGCCCGATCTACGACTACACGCATATCAAACTCAGCACCCTGGTGCCGAAGTCGGCCTATAACCTCCGCGGGCCCGATCCTTCCATCGAGCACCAGTTCTTCGACTTCGCGAAGTGGCCGGAGTACGTGCAGGGCGCGGAGGATAACATCATCTTCAAGGACTCGATCCCGATGTCGGACGTCGAGACCCAGTACGGGACCTTCAAACGCCACTACGTTGACTTCGAGACCAACTCGCCGAAGGCTTCGGGTTTCATCCCGATCCGCGACGTGACGATGCACCGTGTGCTCGAAACCCCGTTCGAGGGCGCCGAGGTCTCAACCGAGTTCTTCGTCGATACGAGCGCGAGCGTCGCGGTTCCGGACGGCAAGCCGGCCCTCAAGGGGGCCGAGGGGCTCGATTACCATGTGGGTAATATCCATATCATCGATTGCGGCAAGCTCAGCTGGTGCCAGGATTCGACCCAATGGCTCGTGATCTATGATTCGAAGCTGAGGCCGCAGGACAAGAGCATCCCGGAGGACGTCGTGCCTTATCTGAAGGCGGGCCTGAACGCGATTATCGCCGGCATGTTCCCTCTGTAAAATCTTCGATGAATGTCATCTATTAAATGATGGCACCTTCTGAAAGGCAGGGGAATCAATCGTTTGAGAATGATTTTGGGACGGCCCTGCAAAATGTCCCTTTCGTTTGCACCAGAGAGCGGCTAAAAGCCAAATTGATAGGTACTAACGAAAGGGACTAGATTTTGTACACCATAGCCTTGCTGATCGCTTCAGCCCTCGCGCTCTGGACAGCACCATTGGAGGCTTCAGACTTGAAACCTCTCACTTATGAGAAACTCTCCGTCGACTGGGGTGGGGCGCAGGTCGCCGATCCTTCCACCCTCCTCGACAAAGCCGTGCAGGCTCTCCTCGTGCCCTCAGACGAACTCGAATCGCCCTTCGCGACCGCGGTCCTCGCCGCGGAAGAAGACGCGGCCCGCGCCCCCGTGGAGCCTCGGAGCACGCTCAGCCACGGCTGCGGGAGCCAGGAGGCCGCCCGCGACCTTCTGGAGAAGACCCTGAACGCCGGCGACGCCCAGCTCATGCTGATCGTGGACGCGGAGCATGGACTGCAACCCGAACGGGGCGACGACCTCGAGGCGAACTACGTTTTCTCCCTCGTGATCCCGTCTCTCTCTGACGAGATTTATTGGATCGTGATGGATAAGACGGATCTCAACCGGGTCAGCGTCTACGGATTCAACTGATTCGATTCTCGCGCCTAAGCAAAAAAGCCAGACCCCGCGTGGGATCTGGCTTTTTTATTTTTCTTTTTAAGGTTCTTAGACCTTGTCTACCGTCACGTCGGCCAGGTTTCCTTCCAGGGCCGTCGATTCCTTCAGCATGTCGAGATTTTGCAGACGGTAGCCTACGCCTGGCTCGGTCAGGATAAGACGGGGCTTGTTTACGCCGATCTCCAGCTTTTGGCGGAGGTGGCCGACATAGACACGCAGGTATTGGATATGCTCCACCGACTTTGGGCCCCAGACTTCCGTAAGGATCTGGTTGTGGGTCAGGACCTTGCCCCTGTGGCGGATAAGGACCTTGAGGAGCTCAAATTCCGTAACGGTGAGCTTTACCTCGCGGTCGCCGACCGTCACGCGGCGCGACGAGAGATCGACCGTGAGATCACCCGAAGTATAGACCGGACTCGTCTGGTTCGCCTGATTGTTGCGAAGCGCGAGGCGGAGGCGGGCGAGGAGCTCGCCGAGGTGGAACGGTTTGCGAATATAATCATGAGCGCCCGAGTCGAGCGCGCAGACGATGGAGTCCTCGTCGTCTCGGACGGAAAGAACGATGATGGGACCCTGGTACCAAGATTTCAGATGACTCAAAACTTCGAGACCATCCATATCGGGAAGGCCTAAATCCAGGATGATCGCGTCGGGGTTGAGAGATGTCCCGAGCGCAAGTCCTTGACGTCCGCTCTCGGCGAGATGAACATCATAGCCATGAGGAGTTAAGCTAACTTGGGTAAAGCGACGAACTTGCAACTCATCATCGATGACCAGTAGTGAATTGTTCTTCGGTTTACTCATAGATCTCACGCGTGCAGGAGTTGTGAAACGGTGCCAACAAGAATCTCAAAAGAAGCTTCCTATATAAGTTTGAGCGAAGCGTCTATCGGTCCGTTAACCCGATTATTGAGACCTATACTATAGCCTAAATCAATAAAGAATTGTGATAAATTCGTCATAAATAAGCTTGCCCATTGGGATTTATAGAAAACTATCAGGTAATTTGTCGCAGCGAAACGAAGGAGTGCTGGAGTGGAAAGTGTGCGTTCGAGTTCGGCGAAACCAAGGCCATTGCGGCGTTTCACACTTGCATTGTCAGCTCTAGGCGTCGTTTTTGGCGACATCGGCACCAGTCCACTTTACGCTATCCGCGAGTGTTTTCATCACTTATCTGTGAGTGAAAACGCGCTATTCGGTGTTTTGTCGCTGGTCTTCTGGGCGCTCATTATCGTCGTCTCCCTCAAGTACATCTTATACGTCATGCGGGCCGACAATAACGGGGAGGGCGGAGTGCTCGCCCTCATGGCTCTGGCCCATCCGGATCGCGACGCGAAAAAGCGCGATCCGCGGCTGTTCGTGATCTATCTGGGTTTGTTCGGAGCGGCGTTAATTTTTGGTGACGGTGTTATTACCCCCGCAATATCCGTCCTCTCTGCCGTCGAAGGCCTGGAGGTGGCTGTGCCGCATCTTAGCGCCGCGGTCGTTCCCGTCTCCGTAGCGGTGCTTTTGCTGTT
>JASLCY010000613.1 GCA_030151925.1 Oligoflexus sp. | reverse complement strand
AGTCTTCCTGCATCCCCGATGTTGAACTGAATCACGTTCATTCCCTTCCTTGGAATCTTCTTCAGTTTTTTCAGTATCTCGAGCGCCACGGGAGCGAATCGGATGAGATATCGAACTAGATCGACTTCTTGAAACATAGGCGACCTTAATGATCGGCCAAATAGACGTGCATATTCTCTGAAAATTCAGACGCATTTTGAAGAAAATTATTTATCAGCTCCCTCTGGAGTTTTAGATTTTTTACTTCTTCAAGAGCTAACTTCAGAAGCCTATGGATCGACTGAGAATCCTTTTTAAGAGAGGAGATGTCTGGAAGGGATGGCTGCGTTTGAATACTATTTTCCTGATTTTTCTTCTTTCTATATTGAGCCTTTGGCATATCGCTAGATTCTAGATCCCAGTCTTTAGGGAGATTAAACACGTCGTCGACATCTATCTTATAAGTCTCTTTAAAGGACCTCCTCCAGCTATTCACAAGCTAGGGCTGTAGGTCAAAACCAGTCTTATAACGGCGATTAAGCTTCTCCAAGGCCTGAGAATGAGAAAGGCCATTTTCTAGAAACCTACAGATATCCAGGCGATGTTTGAGCTTCACTTCGGTTACTGATCTCATAGTGGGGTCTCTATGCGTTAATGATTGATCTCAGAAAACGTATCAGAAAGATCTGATATTTCAAGTTCGTAATAAATATATATATCTTCGGCGTTTATTTTAAGAGGTTCTTTGGAGCCTGATATCTGGAGGGAAATGCCTTTATTTTTAGACCTAAAGAGTGATTGAAGAAGTTTTTAGATATCTTTAGCCTGATTGCATCAACTTTTTAGTTTGTTTTTAAGGGGTGTCGCTATCTGCACGTGGATGAGGCAAGAGCATCATCTATTGTTTTTAAGCCTAAGATAGATGTTTATGGCGAGTTACATCCCTGAGAAGAAATCAAATCCTGCTTACAGGCCTCTTATCAGTCGGATGCGTGAGTTACAGCGTATATGGAGTTTCTTATTCGAGGGCAGTAATCAAACGGATGAATGTAACACTCGCTAAGTGATATGCGATCTTTTTGTTATGTTTCTTCACGAGTCCTATATGGAGATCTTTCCACAAGCAACACGGGCGGCTTTATCGAACTCTACTTGCTTATAAGAATGCCTATGAAGGACTTAGGCCTCTCAGTGAGGTGAGCTGACAATGGGCTTCGGCCGTGGGTGTGAGTAGAGATTTGGGACAGATGCTGGCATTTGGGTGGGTTAAAGCTTAATCTTATCGTGATTGACATTGGATCGGTAGGAGTCCGCTAGTGATCTGGCTTGGACGATATCGACTTTGTAAGGGAAATTTCCCTCTTCGACAATTTCAGTAATTTGGCTAATCACATTTGAAAGATCTTTTTCGCTCTCGACTAGAAGATCGAGATCTGAAAAATGATGCTGCGTGCCACGAGCTCGGGAACCAAAGAGATAAACAGTCGCTCCTTGCCTCTTAAGTGGAAGCACGATTTGATTATTCAGATAATCTAGCTGCTGATGGGTTAATCCGTACTTCATGGCTTCTTAAGCCGTCTTAGAAGCTCTTGGGCATTAGGAAGAAAGGATTGGGCAAAGGCATAGATTTCTTCGGCGAGTTGTTCTCGGTAAGTATGAGAACTTAAGTTCCTTTGATCGATGGCTTTAAGCCAAAATTCCACATCGCTGATAAAACCACTCTGAGCCATTTCTCTGATAACTTGCTTGGGAGCGCTTGTCTGCGTGCCCATGATGCGTTTCGCGCTTTTCCAAGCAAGTTCAACGCAGAATTCGAATCTTTGTATGGTCGCATCACGCACGATGTCGGATTTAGGTTCCTTTAGCGCTTTTTCTAAGGATTGGAGGGCTTTGATATATTCGTCTAGACTTGTTTCCATGACCAATCCTTACACCTGTTTTCAGGCATGAACATGAAACCATAGGGCACTTTAGACAAAGAAGAGTGGGCCCACCCCGACTCGAACGGGGGACCAACGGTTTATGAGACCGCTGCTCTAACCGACTGAGCTATGGGCCCGAAGATAGGAAATTAGAGTTAACAGAAAAATCGCTCCGATGTCGAGCGCTAACCTGCCGGAAATCGTCCTCTAGGTGCATCAAATGCTTCCTATTTTTGCCGATAACCATTATTGAGTGGGGACGTAGGGATATAACGTCAGATCGGAATACCAACATGATAGAAATTCGGAACCTTAGCAAGATTTACGGTGAATTTGCCGCGGTCAAAGACCTCAATCTGACCGTTCCTGCCGGCTCGCTTTATGGCTTCCTAGGGCCGAACGGCGCTGGAAAGACCACGACGATACGCATGCTCATGGGCATCCTTATTCCCAGCTCCGGGAGCGCGAAGATTGCCGGTCTTGACGTGATCGCCGATCGGATCGCCGTAAAACGTAAGGTCGGCTACCTTCCGGACAACCCCATTTTCTACGACTTCCTCCGCGGCCACGAGATCATCGCCTTCGTCGCCGAAATGCACGGCGTCCCACGCAAGCAGGCGAAGGCCCGCGCTGAGCAACTCATCACCGAATGGGGGCTCGAAGACGCCGGCGACGACTTCGCCGTCAACTATTCGATGGGCATGAAAAAGAAGCTCGGGCTCGCCTGCGCGACCGTCCACGATCCCGAAGTCCTCATCCTCGACG
>JASLCY010000481.1 GCA_030151925.1 Oligoflexus sp. | reverse complement strand
CCTGATGCTTGTGGCGATCGCCTACTTCGTCTACGCGCAGGCGCAGATCACCGGCCAGCCGAGCGCGGCGATCCACGACCTTCTCAGCCTGAAGTTCGCTTTTGCCGAGCAGGGTGGTTGGGCCGGCCTCGTTTCGCCCCAGGGCCTCCTCTTCGCGGCCTTCGGCGCGGCCTTCTTCATCAAGTCGCCGCTGCTGCCGTTCCACGCCTGGCTGCCCTCGACCTATCGTGAGGCTCCGACCCTCGTGACGATCTACCTCGCGGCCATCCTCTCGAAGATGGGCACCTACGGGATCATGAAGATCCTGCTCCCGCTCTTCCCCGAAGCCGCGCGCAGCTTCTCGCACTTCCTGATGGCGCTGGCGACGATCGGCATCCTCTACGGCGCTCTCCTGGCCGTCGTGCAGAAGAACTTCAAAACCGCGGTGGCTTACTCTTCGCTCTCGCACGTGAGCTACATCCTGCTCGGCCTCTTCTCGCTCCATTCCGACGGCATGGGCGGGGCGCTGCTGCAGATGGTCAACCACGGCATCGCCATCGCCGGCCTCTTCCTTATCGCCGGTTATCTCGAGACCCGTCGTGATTCGCTCGCTCTGAGCGACTTCGGCGGCTGGGCGGAGAAGACGCCGGTGCTCGCGATCTTCTTCATGCTCGTCACGCTCTCCTCGGTGGCCCTGCCGGGCAGCGGCGGTTTCGTCGGCGAGTTCGCGATCCTGATCGCCAGTTATCGCAACGAAGCGCTGATCACGAGTTTTGCGGCCTCCGGCATGATCTTCGGCGCGCTCTACATGCTGAATCTCTATCAGAAGACGATGTTCGGGCCCGAGGCTCCGGGGCAGGAAGGGAAGGCGGTCGCCGATCTTTCCGCGCGTGAGATCCTGGTGCTGGCCGTCCTGAGCCTTTTCATCGTCGGCATCGGAGTGGCTCCCCAGCCGTTCCTGGCGCCTTCGAGGACGGCCGTCGAGCAGAACACCAAGTATATGGCATCGAGTGACATCGCGCAGGCGAGCGCCGAGTAATAAAGGGAATGGCTGTGTCATTTATCAACTTGTTTCCGATGACTTTTCTGAACGGCCAGCAGTGGTTGGCGCTGCTCCCGCTCGTTTGCATGACGATGACCGCGATCGCCACGCTGCTCTTCTCGGCCTTGAAGCACGAGGGCCGCGCGGTCTCCCTCGCGATGCTCTTCATCGGTTCCCTGGCGGCGATCGGCGCGACGGTCGTCTTTCCGCCGACCGAGACGGTTGCGGTCCTCGACGGGGTGCTGGTCTTCGATCGTTTGAGCCAGGTCTTTTCCGTGCTCGTGATCCTCGCCGGCGTCGCCGCCGCGATCATGAGCATAGGCTTCGACGAACGCGAGGATTTCCAGACCGAGTATTTCACGATGATAGCCTTCGCGGTGGTCGGCATGCTGGCGATGGTCTCGACCCGCAACCTCGTTATGTTCTTCATCTCGCTCGAACTCATGTCGCTCGCGGTCTACGTGCTCGTGTCGATGCACAGGCAATCGCCCCTCGCGGCGGAAGCGGGGCTTAAATACTTCCTCCTCGGCGGCGCGGCCAGCGCTGTGCTGCTGTACGGCGCGAGCCTGCTCTACGGTACGACCGGCAGCCTCGACGTCGCCGGAATCAAAGCCGCGATCGACAGCCAGTGGCAAGGCCAACTGCCGACGCTCGCCCTGCTCGGCGTCGGGCTCTTCTCGATCGGCTTCCTCTTTAAGATCGGAGCGGTGCCTTTCCACGTTTGGATTCCCGACGTCTATACCGGTGCGGCCACGCCTGTGACCGGCTTTATGATCTCGGCCGTGAAAGCCGCGGCGACCGGCGCCTTCCTGCGTATGACGCTCGAGCTCTTCGCGCCTTCCGCCTCTTCGGAGCCGGTGCTGGTGATCCTGCTCAGCGCGATCATCGTGCTGACGCTCGTCTTCGGTTCCTTCGTCGGCCTGAGGCAGACTCGCCTCAAACGCATCTTCGCTTATTCGACCATCGTCCACACCGGTTATGTGCTGCTCGGCATCCTCGCTTTGATCAGCGGCGGCGACAGCAGCGCGGCCTCGTCGGCGGTCTTCTCCTACACGATCTTCTATGTGGTGATGAACCTCGGAGCCTTCGCGGTGCTGACGATGATCAGCCCGGCCGATAGCGATGACATCACGCTCGATGAGCTGGCCGGTCTCGGCCGCCGCCGTCCGTTCATGGCTTTTGCCATGAGCCTCTTCCTCCTGAGCATGGCCGGCATTCCGCCCACGGCCGGTTTCTTCGGGAAGTACTACCTCTTCTCCGCAGCGCTCTCCACCGGTCACACGACCATCACGGTGATCGCGGCGCTCGCCTCGGTGGTGTCGGCCCTGATCTACCTCAGGCCGATGATCTACATGTATATGAAAGAGGGCCATGAAGCCGAGGGCACCGGAACGCCTTGGCTCGGCAGCACGCTGGTCATGAGCCTCGCGCTCTTCCTCACCGTGGCTATGGGCATCCTGCCGGCCTGGTTCTCGCGTCTGCTCTGATCGGTCGAACCTCAAAATACGGCAGCCCCGTTTCCAACGCTGGAAACGGGGCTGCTTGTTTTGGGGAGAATTACTGCTCGAAGCCGTTGAGCGCCAGCTCCATGTCCTTGCGTTTCGAGGCGTGGAGCAGGGCTTCTTCCGCGGAGATCGTGCCGTTCTTATAGAGCGTGAGGAGCGATTGGTCGAAGCTCTGCATGCCGTAGGTCGTGCGGCTGTTGCGGATCGTATCCTTCAGGGTATCGAAGGAATCGGCCTTCAGGATGATGTCGCGTACGACCTCGTTCGCGACGAGGACTTCGTGCGCGGCGACCATGCCCTTGTTATCGAGCCTCGCGACCAGGCGCTGCGAGACGACCGCTTTCAGGGTCTGGGATAACATCATGCGCAGCGAAGTATGCTGATGCGGAGGAAAGTAGGACATCAGGCGCGTGATGCTTTCCGTCGCGTCGAGGGTGTGGAGGGTCGAGAGCACCAAGTGGCCCGTTTCCGCGGCCATCAGCGCGGTCTCCGTCGTCTCCTTGTCGCGCAGCTCGCCCACCAGGATCACGTCCGGGTTCTGCCGCAGGGCGCTGCGCAGGGCGGCCGGGAAGCTCTCGGTATCGATGCCGATCTCCCGCTGGTTGATCGTCGCCTTGCGCTCCTTGAAGATGAATTCGATCGGATCCTCGATCGTCAGGATATGCGCCGACTTCGTGAGGTTGATCTTCTCGATGATGGAAGCCAGGGTCGTCGACTTACCGCTACCGGTCGCGCCGGTCACGAGGATCAGCCCGCGTTTCTCCTCCGCGAAGGAGTGCAGGGTCTTCGGGAGCTGCAGCTCCTCCATCGTGCGGACGTGCGAGTTGATCACCCGCATGACGATCGCGTAGCCCATCTTCTGCCGGAAGAGGTTCACTCGGAAACGGTTGCCGAGGGTATTGGTATAGGCGAAGTCGAGGTCCTCGAGGTTCTGGAGCTTGGGCTTCAGATGGGGCGGTGTGATGAGCGTGATCCATTCCACCATCATCGGCGGGGTGATGACCTCACCGTCGGCGAGATTGATGATGTCGCCCTGGAAGCGGAAACGCGGATGCGCGCCCGGCTTCAGGATGATGTCGCTCGCGCCGCCGCGCACGGCTACTTTGAGAATCTTGTCGAGATTCATTCGCTCGGCTCCCTGAACGTCTCTTGGAGAGATGCAAGTATGTTTTCGGCAGAATGTATAGGGAATTTATGGGAGGCGTGTTAAAGGCCCGTAACGACTGGCAAAGGGTGGTTGTGCGCCGATGATCTTTTGTCTCGAAAGAACCGATAGCTGCCTGGACTCTCTTCTCTAATCGTTCGAGTCGCTCAGCCACATGATTACCGAAAAGGCTCCGGTAACAAGGTGAAAGAAAGCGCGAGGGCCTTCTCAAGGGAGACAAAGGGATAGGGATGACCAGTGGATACATACAAAAGTCATCGGCCTCACATACGGTGTTTCGGCAAAGCGCCAAGCGAATTTAGGCGAAAGCGCGAGGGAGGCTTAAACAGGCGAGGATTTCAGTAAGTTGGGTCCTGGGTGCGAGGCGCTATAAAAACCCGTGCAAAGCCGCTCGAGAAGCGGCGCTTTTATTTCCGCAGGTATGATTTTCAGCGAATCGGCCGCGATCGATCGGGTCAAAATTTGCACACCTCTTGGTCCCCGTTCCCGGGCCCCCTTACAATAAGGGTAAGCCCGCATTTGACCTAGCCGTGGAGACCAACATGAAAGTTTTGGCCGCTCTAGCTTTGACCGTATTCTCGAGCCTCGCGATCGCCGAAGACGAGACGCCTTTCGATATCACCGAGATGGAGCATGGCGAGAGCGTGACGCTGCCGAGCCCCGCGACGACGCTGGTGCCTGTCGCGCTGCATTATCGCGTCGCGCCGACCGACAAAAACCAGGTCTTCAAGATCAGCTCGCCCAGCAGCGCCTGCACCGTGCAGCTCAAGGTCTTTGATAAAACCTCGGAAGCCGTGAAGCTCGTCACGCTGCGCGCGGGCGAGAGCCTGGTCTATCGTTTTGAGCGTTTTAACGGAGTGCGTGTGGCTTCCGAGCCGCTGCATCCTTGCCAGAAGATGGCGAAACTCGTGCTGGAGAGCAACCGCCCTCTTGAGATCGGTATGTAAGACTCGGAAGGCCTTTCTAAGACGTTCCGCTTCTAGTGCACCGTCAGGTCCATCGGTCGTGATTTCGAGCTGCCAGGAGCCGGAATCTGGCTGAGGGCCTTGGCCTTCGTCTGCAGCAGCTGCATCGTCTCGATCAGGACCTTCGCCTCCAAAGGCTTCGCCAGGAACGCCGAGAAGCCCGCATCGTAAGCCTGCTGCTCCGCCTCGGGCGTAACGCAGGCCGAGAAGGCCACCGCGATAAACTCATGCCGCCCCGACTTCTTCAATCGACGAATCAACTCAAAACCATTGATGTCCGGCAGCCCCAGATCCGCGAGGACCAGCGCCGGCCGATCGCGATGGAAGGCCTCGATCGCCTCGGCCGCGTTCGCGCACGGGATCGTGTGGATGCCTTCCGCGCTCAGCAGGCTATCGAGGAGATGCAGCGTGAAAGGGTCGTCTTCCACCAGCAGCATCGTCTGCCTCTCCTCGCTCACCGGAAACATCGAGATCTTGTTCGGCAGCGACATCGGCGCCGCCTGGGCGAGCGGCATCACGCTCGCTTTCGCATCGCGTTTCGGTTTCTTGAGGCTCAGGGAGAAGAGCATGCCCGGTTTGGGGTTCAGGCTCGCCGCCGTGAGCCGGCCCCCCTGCAAGTCGATGAGTTTCTTCGCCGTATAGAGGGCGAGGTCGAAGTTCGCCGCCGTGAGGAAGGCTTCGGGATCCATGCCCTGGCCCGCCTGGAGGAGCTTCAGCACGTGCTGCTGATCGCTCGAATAACCGCTGTGCTTCAGATGCAGGATCACATCCCGATGCTGCGTGGTCGCGTGCAGGCTGATGACCGCATGGTCGCGGCCGTACTGCAGCAGATGCTCGAAGAGCTTGTCGAGCGCGTGCGCCAGAGCCTCGCGATCGCCCATGATGAGGGTGGACTTCAAAGGCCGTTCATAACGGAAATCGAGCTTCTTCGCTTCCGCCGCCTTGTGCCAGTGCTCGGCGAGCTCCTGCAGCACGTCCGCGAGGTCGAAGGTGTCCTTGCGGATCGTCTGGTGCCCCATGCTGATGCGCACCGAGTCACGCAGCTCCTCGAGCATCTTCGTCTGGCGCTCGATGTGCATCTTGATGCCGTCGCTGGCGTCGGCGATCGCCTGCGACGAGCCGTCCTCCTTCAGCATCTGCGACCACATGTAGATCGGCGTCAGCGGCGTGCGCAGATCCTGGGTGCTCCGGATCACCAGCCGCTCGAGCGTCTGGGTGAGCGATCGCCATTCGCGCCTGTTCTCCTCGAGCTCGATCAGCTTCGCGCGGGCCGCGGTCAGCTCCTCCTCCTTGCTTTGCAGGAGGGCCTGCTGCTTCTGCTTGGTTTTCTCGAGCCAATAGGCGACGCCGACCGTCGTGGCGAGCAGGGTCGTCAGGAAGGGCAGGGCCGGCGAAACCGTGTGTTTTTCGCTGAAGGGATAGGCCTGGTAGAGCCAGAGCGAGGCCGCGAAGGTGAAAGCCAGCGCGCCGCGCATCCGGTAGAGGATGACGAGGAGCATCGCCGGGAAGAACAGGAGATAGAGGAAGTTCGCGTGCTCGAGCGGGGGCCGCGGCAGGGCCAGGGCCAGGAAGGGCAGCAGCGTGAAGAGGCCGTCGTGCAGCTCGAGCTTCTGTTTCTCGCGTCCGGTGCCGCGGTAGACGAGGTGATCGGTGAAGGGCACGAAGAGGAAGGTGAAGAAGGGGAACGAGGTCAGGAAATTAACGCCGTCGCGCAGCGTGAGCTCCCCGGCCCAGACCGCGGCCGGGGTGGGATCGATGAGCTCGTAATTGGTGAGGACGGTGAAAGCGAGGCGCGCGACCACGCCCGTCGTCACGAACGCGAGCAGCACCAGGAGCCCGCTCCTGGCGAGCGCGGGGGCGGGCAGGGCGCGAATTTTCACCCAACCCCAGGCGGCGAGGCTGTAGGCGGCGGCGGTGATGATCGCGAGGAACATCGCGCTGACCGAACGGCCTTCGTGCCAGATGAAATAGGCGTTGGCGAACACGCTCAGGAAGAGCACGAACCAGAAGCGCAGGCCGAGCGTGACCATGAAAGCGAGCCCGAGGGCCTGCGAGATCATCCAGGGAAAATGCGGGGAGGCGCCTGGGTCGGCGCGGAAGAGGACGAGATCGAGCGCGAAGGCCAAGATGAGGTATATGACTGAGATCGTGGCATCTCGGTCATGAGAGACACCGCGCTGACGCATCACTAGCTTCTCGCGCATGCCGGAACCCCCGGTGAATCGATTTTCTCAAGCAGGAAGCGTAAGACTTCCACGATGGGCCTGCAAGAATACTCCTCGATCCTTACTATTACATCAAGTTCGATTTAGTCATTTCATCAACTCCGCTTAGGTCTTCCGGCTATTCCTCAAACGCCCAACCATGCGCAATTTCACGCAAATATTTGACATAAGTTAATAGATTGTGGAGATTAGGAATATCGTTTCGTCCAGTTTGG
>JASLCY010000449.1 GCA_030151925.1 Oligoflexus sp. | reverse complement strand
CATAGCTGTCGAGGCTCCCATTATCGTGTTTTATGCCAATTAGCCTTCTGTGTAGGCCGCCCCTGTTGAAATAGCAACAAAAAAGCAGGGCCTAAGCCAGGCCCCGCCGAGGGTTAGAGCTGAAGGCTGGCGACGTTTCTCAGAACTCGGCTTTCGCGTTCTTCGCTTCGCGGGGAAGATCGCTTTCGCCGTCGGCAAGGGCCGCGCGGGCTTTGTGTTTCGCCTGCTTCACGGCGGCGGTGAATTCGCGTTGGATCGTATGGACGACGCTATTGTCGACCATGAGATCGTACGCGTGGTCGAAGAGCAGGCGGTCGCCTACCGGAATAGATAGCACATAGACCCAAATTGCGCCGTATAAAAGAGTGCGGCCGACCTTTTTCGCGCGTTCTTTCCAATCCATGCTGAAGACCTCCTGAGCCTATGGATCCCGTTCGTATGAAATAAGAAAGCTCCTGGACGGGTGTCCAGAAGCGCTCTTGGCTTGTACTTAAATTTTACTCGATCGAGGCTTAGCTGGCGAGGGTCTTGGGGCCGCGCGCGGGAGCGATGCTCTCGATCGGCGCTTCCATGGCCTTGGTGCTTTCGAAAAGGATCTCGAAAGCCTCGCTGTAATCCTTCACAAAGTGGGCTTTCAGGTTCTTCCGGATCTGCGGCGGCAGCTCGTTGAACACCGACTTGTTCTTCTCGGGGAGCACGACCTCCTTCACGCCTTCGCGGATAGCCGCGAGGAGCTTCTCTTTGAGGCCGCCGATCGGCAGGACTTTGCCGTGAATCGTGATCTCGCCGGTCATAGCTACCTTGCGGGGGGCCTGATTCGAGAGGGCCGAGATGATCGCCGTCGCCATCGCGATGCCGGCCGAGGGGCCGTCCTTCGGAACCGCGCCGGCCGGCACGTGGATGTGCAGCTCGTTGCGTTCGAAGCGTTCCGCGGTGAGGCCGAATTCAGGGAGGTGCGAGCGGACGAAGCTGAGGGCCGCCTGGGCGGATTCCTTCATGACGTCGCCGAGCTTACCCGTAAGGACGAGGCTGTGTTTGCCGGTCGGGACGAGGCTGCATTCGATCGCCATGACTTCGCCGCCGTACTGCGTATAAGCGAGGCCGAGCGAGACGCCGGCTTGGACTTCCTTATGGAAGAAGTTGTCGTCGTAGCGCTGGGCACCGAGGTGGCGCTGGATCAGCTGCGGCGTGAGCTTCAGGCCTTCCGAGAGGTCCCAGACTTCCGTCTGCTCCGCGTAGATGCGGGCCAGCTTGCGGCACACCGAGGCGATCTTCTTATCGAGGGTACGGAGGCCGCTCTCGCGGGTGTAGCCGTTGATGATCGTCGTCACCGAGTTCTTGGTGAAGAGGACGTTGGCCTTGTCGAGGCCGGCTTCTTTCAATTGCTTAGGGATGAGGTACTGGTTCGCGATCGCGAGCTTCTCCTCTTCCGAGTAGCCCGAGACGTCGATGATCTCGAGGCGGTCGCGGAGCGGCGCCGGGATCGTGTCGAGGGTGTTGGCGTTGGCGATGAACATGATGTCCGAGAGGTCGAACGGCACGCCGAGGTAATGATCGACGAAGGCGTTGTTCTGCGAAGGATCGAGGACCTCGAGCAGGGCCGAGGACGGATCGCCGCGATGGTCCGAAGCCATCTTGTCGATCTCGTCGAGCATGATCACCGGGTTCGAGGAACCGGCGGTCTTCAGGGCTGCCACGATGCGGCCCGGGAAGGCGCCGACGTAGGTCTTGCGGTGACCGCGGATATCGGCCTCGTCACGCACGCCGCCGAGGGCGATACGGGCGAATTCGCGGCCGAGGGACTTGGCGATCGAACGGCCGAGGCTGGTTTTACCGACGCCCGGGGGGCCGACGAAACAGATGATGGGGCTCTTCGCTTCCGGGTTCAGCTTCTTCACGGCGAGGTATTCGAGGATGCGGTCCTTCACCTGGTCGAGGCCGAAGTGATCGTCATCCAGGATCTCTTTCGCTTTTTTGAGGTTGAGGGAATCGGCCGACTTCTTGCCCCATGGGAGGGACAGGAGGGTCTCGATATGGGTCCGGGTCAGGGCCGCTTCGCTCGTATCCTGGTGCATGCGCTCAAGGCGCTTGATCTGGCGGTTGAGCTCGTCGCGGGCTTCCTTATTGAGAGGGAGGCCTTCCATCTTCTGCCAGTACTGGTCGAGTTCGTCTTTTCCATCATTATCGCCGAGTTCCGATTTGATCACGCGCATTTGCTCGCGGAGGTAGTGCTCGCGCTGCATGCGGCCGATCTCGTCCTTCGCGTGGCTCTGGATGCGGACCTGCATCTGGTAGACTTCGATCTCGCGCGAGAGGCAGTTGTAGACGCGTTTCAGGCGGTCGAGCGGCTGGTGGATGGCGAGGATAGCTTGGCCTTCCTGGACTTTGAGGCCGAGGTTCGAGGCGACGAGGTCGGCGAGGCGGCCGGGCTCGTTCACGTCTTCGAGGATCATGAGGATATCAGGGGAGAGCACCTTGCCGAGGGCGACGACCTTCTCGAGGCTGTCGCGGACCGAGCGGATCAGGGCTTCGACTTCGCTCGAGTTGTTGGTCACCTTCGCTTCCTGGATAGCCTGGACGTAGACTTTCGGATAAGGCTCGGCCTCTATCAATTCTTTGACGGTCGCTTTGTGGAGGCCTTGGACCAGGACCTTCATGCGGCCGTCGGGCAGCTTGCGGGTGCGCATGATCGTGCAGACGGTACCGATATCGTAGACGTCGAAAGGCGGCTCGAGCTTGGCTTCGAGGCCTTCGCCCTCGTGACCCGCGACTTTGAAAGCCGAAAGGAAGATTTTTCTCTGTTTGGCCATCGCGCTCTCGACGGCGTTGATGCAAAGGTCCTCGTTGATGAAGACAGGGACTATCATATTGGGGAAGACCACAATATCCTTGAGCGGGAGAAGCGGCATCTCGCTGCTGCTAACCGTTAGTTTGCCTTGATTCGCATCTGTCATACACGACTCCCGTCTGAGAGAACTAGTTGCACATCACTCTTATGTTTTTCGGACCGAAGGCAAACAAACCTTAGTCCATGAGCTACGGTGGCGGAAACTGGGGGCTTGGAAGCAAATTGAGTTAGTCTAAAATCTCGAGGATTATCAGAAGATCACCGACCGCGTCGCCGCATCGATCGCCGAGGCCTGGAAATTTCAGGACCTTCGTCTGCTCGAGATCCCGCGAGTGGCAGACTTCGCATTCGAAGCGTTCTCTGGTCTCGACTTTTTTTCCGCGCTCGGAGGTTGTGACGATGGTGCGGCTCAGTCTGACGAGAGTCGATGGTTTGGACGTAAGTTCGGAGCGTTTGATTCTCAGGGGATAAGTGAGATCGAGTTTTTCGTGTTTTTCCTGCCAGGCTTCGAAGGAGATTTCTTCTATGCAGACCTTAGAGCAGAACGTTTCGATTTCAACTTCGTCTGAGGAAGCGTGCTGCGCAGATTTTTCCTGGTCTCCACACCCGCGCTTCCTCATACGGATATTCCTTAGCTGCGAGGAACGGAAACACTCACCATGGAAGGCCGGATCAGGCGGCCGTTGAGAGTGTAGCCCTTTTGTAATTCCTCTTTAACGGTATCCTCTTTGACTTCGTCCTCA
>JASLCY010000445.1 GCA_030151925.1 Oligoflexus sp. | reverse complement strand
TCGGGATTGCTGCTGAGACCGAGATAGGGGAAATAAAGGTGCGTGAGCAGGGGATGCTCGGCGTGATCGTTGTAGCCGCCGATCAGGGCCGGGTTGTAGGTGAACGCGTCGAGGCCGTTGGCAGTGGTGCTGAGGGCCTCGCCGAGCGAAGCCGCCCGCGCGCTGATCCAGGGCGCGCGATCGAAGGGCGTCGCGGGATTCAGCGTCTCGGTCCGCGCCTCGCCCGCGATCAAGGAGAGGCCTAGGCTTAAGGCAAGCTTATGTCTCATGGTTTCTCCTTCGCGTCGCTCTTCGGCTTCTCATGCACTTTCAACTGCGAAAAACAGGTGACATGCACGTAGATGGAATCGAGGGTGTCGGTGTCGTGGCACTCGATCGCGCCGCTGTCCGGGTCCCCTGGAGCGTTCTTAAAAATATATCGGCAGATGCCCGTCATCCCTCGCGGGGCGCCGGTCTCCGAGAAGTATCCGCTCTCCATTTTATAAGCATGTCGGGTGTTTAGGGTGAATTTTTCCTCTTGGTGCGCTTCCTGATTATAACCCTTGGTGAGGAGCTGGCCCAGGACCGAGGTCCCGCCGCCCTTGGCGGCTTCCTTCGGGGGTCCATGCTCGTCTTTCGCCGGTTCGGGAGCGCCGTGCTCGTCCTTCTTCTCGTGCTCGTCCTTGCCGTGCTCGGCGGCTTTCGCCTTCTCCGCTTCCTTGGTCTTCGCCGTATCGATGTTGACGATGAGGTTCGGCGATTCCGCCTGTTTGCTGGCGATCGGCGTATCGAACTCGGGCAGGGTGATGAAGAACTTGCGCCCGGCGAAGGTCTCGAGCGTGATGGAGCGTTCGTTCTCGACGGTTTTGGCCTTACAGCTCTGGATAGGGACTTCCTCGAAGCTGCCGGCCTCCTTATCGCCCGCGGCGACGAGCGTGGCCAGGCGATAGGGGGAGGTCCAGATCATATCGAGGCCGTCATCCCATTCCTCCGGCGTCGAAACATGGAGCCTGAGACGGCCGGCCGCATCGAGATCATCGATCTCCCAGCTGATCGGCTTGGCTTTGCAGACGTTCTGATCGGGTTTTTTCATATCGGTGCGGACGATGAGGCAGAGGCCTTTGGGAGGCTTGACCCAGATCTGGCCGCGGATGTAGCTCGGGCGTTTGCTGTTCTCGAGCAACGAGAGGCGTTCGAGCTCCAGAGGGGCGCCGGGGCGAGGGGAGAACAGGGGATCCAGCTTTTGACGACGCTCCGCCTCCGGAGCCTTCGCTCCATAGAGCAGGGACGCGGCGATGGCCAAAGCGTGGATCATTGCTGTTTCGTCGTCTCGCGCGGTGAGGTTTGAGCGATGGGCGCTTCTTTATAAGGGAGGCGCCAGAGATCGGTGCTGCCGGGTTTGGTGTAGATCACGGCGCTGTCGCCCCACCACTGCGGCCAGCGTTCGGCCTCCGCGGGCGTGTGCGTAAGATAGCGGCCGCGGCCTTCGAGATCGGTGATGCGGATATCGTAGTCGTAGGCCTTCGAGCCGACCATGCGGGCGCCGGAATAAAGCAGGAGGGCTTTGTAGGGATGCCAGCGTGGATCGCGGCCGCGGCCTATCACCTTCGGCTCCTCGCCGAGCTTCGAGATATAGATGCGGTCCTGGTTGGTGGCCCAGGCTATCGTGCGGCCGTCCGGCGAGACGTCGAAGGATTCGATGCCGCTGTCGTCGTCCTTGAGGGTCGAGAGGGTGAGGCCGAGATCGGTCAGCCAGAGGACGGCCCTCTGCGTGACGACGAAGCGGCCCTCGTTCACCTTCTGCCTCTGCTGGTAGCGGCTGAAGCGTTCGCCCGGGAAGTCGAGGCGGCGGTTGACGATGCCCTTCTCGTTCATCATCAGCACCGAATAATCGCGCGGGTCGAAGGTGAGGAAGCCGCTCGAGCCGTTGAAGGTGTCGAGGATCGCGTCCTTGTTGTTCTTGGTGTCGTAAGCGCCGAACTCGGAGGTGATCGCGTTGCTGTCGCGCACGAGCGCGCGGTAGAACAGGCGATTCCCGTCGGGGCTCCAGAAGAAGGCGTTGCCGACCGTGTAGGGCGTGACTTCGACGATCTCCTGCGTTTTCAGGTCCATGATGCGGAGGGACTGGCCCGCGTGATCGGTGAAGGCGAGCATGGTCTGGGCCTTGTTGAGCCGCATGCCGCTCAGCGAGCCCTCGGCGCGCAGGACGGCCTCGGGTTTCGGTTCGCCCTGCGCGCCAGGCGCCGCGCCGATCCAAAGGGTGAGAGCTAACAAAGCCGGTAATCCACGTCTCATGGCAAAGACCCCTCAAAGAATATAAGGCCCATAGACTATCAAACCAGACCCCGGCCTAAGGCGGTAGGAGCAAGAACTTCCTAGGTACCCTGCGATATAATGAAGGATGCCAGCGATCTCGAGGGCTTAGGGGATGATTGTAACAGCCTTGCCAGCTGCAAAGTGCAGGAAAGGACTCAAGTTTTCCCCCAAAAATGCCGATAAGAGAATGCTTGGATGGAGGATAGTCCCATGTTCCGCGTTAGACTCAGCCGCTTGGCTTTCAATAGCCTGCTTACCCTGACCCTCATCAGCGCGTTCACCGAATCGCGCGCGCTCGCCGACGGCGCCGCCAAAGGCAAGAGCGAGGGACGCAAGAAGGTTCTCACCCAGGAAGGTC
>JASLCY010000438.1 GCA_030151925.1 Oligoflexus sp. | reverse complement strand
TGAAACTGAAATTCGGATCCTCGGGATCAGAACTCACGGCAAGGTCCCAAGCCTTGCTGTCGCTGTCGTGCAAGGCTTGCAGGCGGCCCCAGAACGCCTTCTCGTATTCCTCTTCGCTCAAAGGCCGGGTGTCGGGAAAGAGCACCATCAGTGTACTGAAAGGCCCGTCCTCTTCCTTGTAACCATCGATAATCGCTTGGATGGCCTCGAGGATCTTTGCATCGTGGACGGGACACTGTAATGCTCCCGCTACATAGTGCCTGATCAACCCTTTGCTGAGCGCGGTTTTTGCGCCAACGCAAGGAAATCCGGTGTTTGCGATGAAATCTTGAATCGTATTTTGCAGTTCCATGACGGGGCCTCCCACCGTACGGGAAGCAAACCTCATGCCACGCGTGAACTAGAGGTGAATCACAGGACGCAGCCTATCGCATGGAGCCACTCGGGAGTCGGAGGAACCAACTTCCTCTCCCGAACGTCGAAGAGCCCCAAGGTCATCACCGCCGCGCAGCAGAGCTCGCCCTTCGCGTTCAGGATATCCTGCCGAAGTTTGCCGATCTTGCCTTCATAGGAAAGGCCCTGGCTCTCGATCGTGATGGTCTCGCGCAGGCGGATCTCTTTTTTGAACTTGATGTTCCACTCCAGGATAGTCGGCCCGAGGCCCGACTTCTGGATGTCGCGGACGCTGAAGCCGCGCGGCGAGATGTAGTCCCAGCGCGCCTCTTCCAGGAGCTCGAGATACGCGGCGTTGTTCACATGCCCGAAGGTATCGAGATGATGCTCTTTGATGACGATGGAGCAACGGAAGGCTTCAAATTCCATAAGGATCCCCTTAGTGCATTTTATCGGCGCCGAGCTGCAGGAAGCCCAGCGCGTTCTTCTTCAAGACCTTGATTTTTTCCGGCTCGCCGGCGATGCGGGCGACGCTTTGCCCGCCGAGCCCGAGGGCTCCGATGAACTCAACCAGCTCGTCCGCGTTCAGATCGGTGCGGAAGAGCTTTTGCGCCTGGCCGTCCTGGATCGTCTTTTTCAGCCATTGGCCTTGCGCGTCGAACATCTGCCTCAGCTTCCTCCGCATCGAGGCGGGCAGCGCGTGCAGCTCAGCGGAGAGGGCCGCGACGGGGCAATAGAGAGCGCCCTTGACCGAGAATTTGAAGAACATATCGAAGTAGGCGCCGATCTTCGCCTCGGCGGAGAGTTCGCTCAAGGCGTCCGCCCAACTCAGGAAATTCTGGCGATAGGCGTCGATGAGGTCGATCCCGAGCGCCTCCTTCGATTCGAAATGCGCGTAGAGGCTCGGCTTCTTGATGCCGAGGCTGTCGGCGATATGCTGGAAGCTGAAGCCGCCGTAGCCGTATTTCTGCAGGAGGCCGTGAGCTTCGCGCAAGGCTTTCTGTTTCGTGCCGGGATCGATCATGTCCGTTCCTCTCCTACTCTGAGGTAGGTTAAACCTATCTCGAGGTAGGCAGCAAGTCCAAACCTTGCTCGCATTGCTGGCATTTCCGGATTTCGTCTGTTATGCTCAAGCCTTGAACTAACTTTCAAAAGCGGAATAGCACGTTAATCGAGGATGAAAAGCTATGGATCAGCCCGTCATATCAGCCTTGCAATCCTTTATCATGGGCATAGTCGAAGGCATCACGGAGTATCTGCCTGTTTCATCGACAGGCCACCTGGTTGTGACCTCGCACCTGCTCGGCCTCGATAACGAGTTGAACCGCACCGCCGACCAGATCGCCGCGATCAAGGCTTTTGAGATCGTCATTCAATCAGGCGCGATCCTTGCGGTGATCGCCCTCTATCAAAAAGCCGTCCGGGAAATGATCGCCGGCATCATGGGCAAGTCGGAAGACGGCCGTCGCCTCTTCATCAACGTGTGCTGCGCTGCCTTGCCGATACTCTGCGTGGGTTTCCTGGTGAAGAATATCGTCGAGAGATACCAGTCCGCCGGCCCCGTGCTGACGGCGATGATCATAGGCGGCATCGCGATGATCGTGTTCGAGAGGTTCTTCGTCAAGGAATCGCCCGATCGCCCGGGCATCCAGCTGAACGAGATCACCCCCAAGCAGGCCGTCTTCATCGGCTGCTTCCAGTGCCTCGCGCTCTGGCCGGGGACCTCGCGTTCGATGACCACGATACTCTCGGGGATGGTCGCGGGTTTGAAACGCTCCGTGGCGGCCGAGTTCTCGTTCCTCGTCGGCCTGCCCGTGCTCCTCATCGCGACCGTTTACAAAGGCGCGAAAAGCGGCCCGCTGCTCCTCGAGCATATCGGGTCCGTGAGCCTCGCCATCGGACTCTTGACCTCGGCGGTCTTCGCGTTCATCGCCGTGAAATGGCTCGTGGCCTTCCTCAACAGGAGAGGCCTCGAGGTCTTCGGTTGGTATCGTCTGGTCTTCGCCGCGGTCATTTATTTCGTGATCGGGCTCTGACTTCGACCTTACTTGATGGGATAGCCGGCCCAGAGCCATTGGAAGTTCGCTGGGAAGGTCTGCTTGAAGTAATTCGAATCGATGTGGCCCGCGCCTAAACCTTTCTGGAAGCGGACATGGTAGCCCTTCTTTTGAAAAGCGGTGTAGAGCATTTCGTTAGCCGACAGCCAGTCGTTGTCGGGTACATTGAGCTCTTTATTCGCTTGCCCCAAGCTATT
>JASLCY010000426.1 GCA_030151925.1 Oligoflexus sp. | reverse complement strand
CCAGGGCAGAACAACGAGAACGAGCAAGTTTTTGTTCAGCGATTTGTGTTTGCCTTAAATGATATGTAGCAGACATATAGTGTTAAGACTAAAATACCGATCAGACTCACTAGACTCATCCAGAACGCGGGGCTAGGATATCTCTCCCAGTTTTTGAAGAGGTAGTTCAGTCCTAGAATCACCAGAAGAGCCAAGATAGCGACGGGATAGGGTCGATTGGTTTTCACTTCGTTACTCCATGCAAGTTCCAGCAATTCCACCCATCCAACCGAGGCCTGCGCCTATTACCATTCCAATCGGTCCTGCGCCCATACCCCCAAGTCCCAGGCCAGCACCGGCACTTGCACCCATAGCGCACTTCCAAGCGATGAATTCAGTCCCTGGACGATGAGATGAAAACTGAGGCGGATAGTTGATCTTTCGCACAGTGCTTTCTTCGGTCGCATATGTGAATTCATCGTCAGTGACGATAGTAAGCTCAATGTTTTTATCCGCTGCCAGAGCAAGATCCACACCGAAGAATTGAGCAGTATCGCTCGTCATAATCAGGTTCATACGACCGTCGTCGGTCATATCTTCGAGATAGCAGACCTGTTTGAAATCGAACTTCTTGCAATGTTCAATGACTTGGCTTGAGCCGTCGTTGGAACCTGTTTGAGCAAATGCGGTCCCCGCACCCATTAAAATCATGGTTAACATGATGAATTTTCTTAACATTTTATTCTTTGGCCCTTGAAATGAATGAATCGCCTGGAACAGATGATTTTTCAGCCGTCATAGTCAACAGAGTCGGTGACAGCCAAGAGATTCAGCCGCTTTTGTATGAAATCATGCAAATTCAGGCAATTTAGTCAAAACCGGCCTAAAACTCCTAAGACCTACTTAGTTTTGACAGGAAAATTTTACTAAGCCTAAAACGTCACGATAAAAAATAAAAAATCAACTCATAAATACGCTGTAAGAATGAAGCGCGCGTCGATGCTAGTAAGTCAAATCTTTAGTAAATTGAAATTGTATTGGCTGGCTGACCAATTATTTTAATGACAGTACATAACTTTCTTAACGAAATCTTAAGGAAATTGAGAAGATGCTAGCAAAACTCTCGCCGATGGCTTTTGTCGCCCTGTCCCTGACTGCCTCTGCCGCTTACGCCGACTTTCTTCCACCCAACAATTTGAACCTGCAGGATCACCGTTACCGCGCTACGACCACAATGACAGAAGATACTTTTAACGCTGTCATTGATGAGGCAGAAGCGTATTACAAACCACTTTTCAAAAACACTTACAATGCGACATGGAAGGTCAACCGTAACTGGAATGACAGTACGGTGAACGCCAGCGCGACTCAGTTTTTTGGAACTTGGACGGTGAATATGTATGGCGGTCTTGCTCGTCGTCCCGAGACGACTCGCGATGGTTTCGCGATGGTTCTCTGCCACGAGATCGGCCACCACCTCGGCGGTTATCCTTTCACCTCTTCGTGGGCAGCGAACGAAGGCGAGGCGGATTACTTCGCGGCGCAAAGCTGCGCGCACGACCTCTGGAAAGACCAGAAGGACGTCAACGCCCAGGCTCGCGACAAGATCAGCGCCTATCCGAAGTCTCTCTGCGATTCCGCCTGGCAGACGGAAGACGAGCAAAACCTCTGCTACCGGACCCTGCTCGCCGCCGAATCCCTCGGCAACCTGCTCGGCGCTCTCGAAGGCTCGACCAACAGCTGGCAGACGCCCGACACGACCGTCGTGAAGAAAACCGATAACAACCACCCGGCCGGCCAGTGCCGCCTCAATACCTACGCGGCCGCCGCTCTCTGCACGCAATCGTTCGACGCGCACGTGATCCCGGGCAAAGACCTCGGTTCGAAACGCAACTCGGCTGACGCTGAAACGGCTTCCGGCAAGTACACCTGCGTGAAAACCGATTTCACCGTCGGTCTCCGCCCGACCTGCTGGTTCAAGTCGCTTCTCTAATGCAAAGAGGGAGCCGCATCTTCTGCGACTCCCTCCTTTTCCGCCTCGACTCCGCTCCCAGGCCTCAATTCGCCCGTTCGCGCACGAACCTCCCGAAGGCGATCTCCGTCCCGCTCGCGATCGACCTCTTGCCCGCGGCATCGGTATTCACAGTGACGAAACCCGCGCCCGTGCCCTTGGCGTCGCCTTTGATCAGCAGCACGTCACGCGTGGGGCGAGCGTCTCCGCCGAAGAATACCGTATTCTCGAACGGCACTTCGATCGAGAGGCCGGCGTAGGCCTTGGTCGAGACCGCTTCTTTCAGACCCTGGATCTTCGCATTCGACGTGACGTCCACGACGGTGTAGGTGTTCGGCGCGAAGAGCACGATGTTCTTCAGCACGGCCTGCGTAGGGCCCACGCACACGCCGAGGCGCAGGTTGTTGTTGTCCGTGGGCATGACGACTTTCGATTGGGGCGCGTCGATGCCGATATTCAGGTCCTTGATCGCCGGCAGGGGAGTGATGGCCGCGAGGCTCACGAAGAAACCCGTGCCCGACGCGCAGGTGAGCTGCGGGAGGTCGTCGTGGTCTTCGCCGAAGTCCTGCGATCTCAGGCCCGAATTGTTCTGCACCGAACGGCAGCCGGCCGCGCCCAGGCCGAGCGCCGTGAAGATTATGAGGCGAGACGTGTTCAGCCCAAACATGCGGCTCCTCCCAGGGCGGTTCTCAAAGGCTCGCCCGTAGATGGAGGGGCAAGCGCAGGCCGCCGGATATGCGTTTGATTTCCAACACTTTATCATCGCCCGCATAGGCTGAGAAGTAACTTTGCAGTTCGACCGGACCGGAGGCGAGGTCCGCGCAGTCCCGCACCAGGCCGCGGCCGGCGCCGCGGAACTGCACGTTCACTTCAAACAGATGGGAAGACGTGAACCAGCTCGATCGCTGCGTCGGGCCCTCTTCCTTGACCGTGAGGCAGAGGCGGGCCTGGGCGCTCTGCGGATGGTTGCGGTCGTAGTCGCAGCGCAGGAGGGCGTCGCGTTCGATCTGGGTGAGGCCGGCGAGCTCTTCTTGCGAAGCCTGGTCCTTGAGCGTGATCTCGAAGCTGCCCTGCAGCGCCTGGCCGTGGATATAGGCGTAAGGATCCTCGCAGAACGCGGGCCAGTCGCCGATGCTGCTGAAGAGGCGATTCATGTCCACCGAGAGGCTGTCGATCGACTTCTGGCTTTCGACCTCGCGTTCCTGGACGTAGTTCGGCAGCGAGTCCTCGCCGTCCTGGATCGTATAAACGACGGAACCGATACTCAGGAGTCCGAGTATACCTGTTAACCAATACTGGGAGCGGGTTGCTGGCACTAGCGTGTCCTCGTCTGAGGGATGAAGGCAAAGTTTGGGAATAGGAGCAAAAACAAGCTGGGACAGGGCCACAGACCAGCGGGCGAGGGGAGGTTCCGATAGGGTGATGTAATAATATTTTGGCGTACGAAAGCGGCTTCGTCAAGGAGGTGGCAGCCCTTCGCAGACGAACGGCCCTTCGCTAAACTGAAGAAGGGGCCCCGGTCTTTGACCTTTCCATGCCCCCCGCAAAGGACTACTTTGCCAAGGAAACGTGACGAGTCGGACGGAGGGCGCTATGCGCGCGAAGACAGTGGCTGAGCTTTCCCAGGAGACCTTTGACATCGCGGTCGTCGGGGGCGGCATCAACGGTGCGGTGGCGGCCGCTTCACTCGCCGCGGCGGGACTCAAGGTCTGCCTCCTCGATAAAAAGGATTTCGCCTCGAGCACCAGCCAGGAGTCCTCGAACCTCGTCTGGGGCGGCATCAAATATCTCGAATCCTATGAGTTCGGCCTCGTCTGGGACCTGTGCCGCTCGCGCAACGAGCTCATGAAGAAGTATCCGAACTCGGTGCGGGAAATCCGCTTTTTCACGACTTTGCAAAAGGGCTTCCGCAAGCCGCGTTTCCTCGTGTTCCTCGGCGCGGTCCTCTATTGGTTCATGGGCCTCTTCTATACCAAAGCTCCCAGGCTGCTCTCGAAGAGGGCCATCGAAAAGGAGGAACCGATCGTCCGCACCGCGGGCAGCGCCGGCGGGCTCGAATACTCCGACGCCTACCTCAGGGATAACGATGCGCGTTTCGTCTTTCAGTTCATTCGCAAAGCCATGCTCGCGGGCGCCCGCGTCCTGAATTACGCGGAAGTCGTGGGCGCGAAACGCGAGGCCGGCCTCTGGCGCTTCGATGTGAAGGACCAGGCGGGGGGCGGCGGCTTCCAGGTCAAGGCGAAGATCTTCCTCAACGCCGCGGGCCCCTATGCCGACGGCCTCAACACGCTCGCGCAGGTCAAGACCAAGCATCGCCACATCTTCTCGAAGGGCGTGCACCTGATCGTGCCGCGGGTCAGCGACAATAAACGCGTCCTGACCTTCTTCGCCGATGACGGCCGCCTCTTCTTCGTGATCCCGATGGGCGCCTGCTCGTGCATCGGGACTACGGACACGCCGGTGAAGACGCTGCCGGCCGTCGTCACCGAGGACGACCGCAGGTTCATACTGGAGAACATCAACAAGCGCCTGAGTCTCGCGAAACCCCTGACCATGGACGACGTGCTCTCCGAGCGCTGCGGCGTGCGGCCCCTGGTGAAGGAGGTCGGCAGCGAAACGAAGGAAGGCGAGGACTGGATGAACCTTTCGCGCAAGCACGCGATCGAGGTGCAGCCCGAGCTCTCCCAGATCACGGTCTTCGGCGGCAAGCTCACCGACTGCCTCAATATCGGCCGCGAGCTTTGCCACGAGGTCGCTCGCCTCGGGCTCAAAGTGCACACGCGTGATCACTGGTATGGGGAGTCGGATCAGAAGCCGGCGTTTGACCAAGCGGCCAGAGAAATTGGCTTAGGTGACTTTACCTTCGCGGGAGAAGGTTCGTTGATCGATCGCTTGTGGCGCTGTTATGACAAAGACGCGTTTGCGATCCTTGATCTTATCAAGAAGGAAGATAGCCTCCGGGAAGCCATCAGCCCTCACAGCTCCGTTATATTAGCCGAGCTCATCCATATCGCTCAGAGCGAGATGCCCGTCCACCTCGATGACGTCCTGCGTCGCCGCACCCGCCTAGCTTTGGTTGTCGCCCATGACGAATTGGCGAATAGCCAGGTTTTGAAAAAAGCCTGCGACCAGCTCTTCGGTGCCAACGCACAGCAGGAGTGGGATTTCTACTTCACCCCATCCACTGACCAGCCCATCCGTCAGTCCACCCTCGCCTAATGAACAGACATTATATCGATAATCTGGTACAGTTGTTTGCATTGCTAACGTG
>JASLCY010000416.1 GCA_030151925.1 Oligoflexus sp. | reverse complement strand
ACAGGGCATCGACTACCTCCACTTGCACGATACGATCCATTCGGACCTCTCGAGCCCGAACGTCCTGATCTCCAATACCGGCAAGGTCCTGGTCACGGACTTCGGCCTCGCCTGCAACGGCGAGCTCGAAAACTACAAGAACTACATGGTGGGGACGCCGGGCTATTATTCGCCCGAGCATATCGGTGAGACCGCGATCAAGAACTGCTCGGACCTATACTGCGTCGGCCTCCTGATCTTCGAGATGATCACGGGCGAGAAGGCGGTGAAGGCGAGCCGCGACCGCGAGGAGATCATCAGCTGGATGAAGAATATCGAGTTCGGCGCGATCCAGGCCGAGGACAAGAAGCTCCAGAGCATGATCCGCAGCCTTTGCAAGACCTCGCTGCGTTACAACCCGCTCTTCCGCTATCGCACGGCGGAATCGATGATCTTCGACATCTATAAGATCCTGAAGCGCTTCGACATCCGCTACTCGCGTTATGCGATCCGCCAGTTCCTTGCGGACAACCAGATGGCCTCGCCCGTGGCCGAGAAATATCGCCAGGATATCTATCAGGGCTTCGACCAGCCGATCCCGGACAAAGACAAAGAGAAGAAGTAACTCCCCTCAAAACCCGTTCGTCTGATAGAACGCGAGGCTCCAGCGATGGATGCGCTCCTTGCAGGGCCTGATATAGCTTTCGCCCGGGCGCGCGTTGGTCTCGCGAAGCGTTCCGTCCGCGCAATCGAGGATCTCGGTCAGGCTCTGGATCGATGCGCCCGGGATATAGGGCGGGACGAAATTATCCATGACGAGGAAGAAGCCGCCCGCCGCTCGCACATCCTTCGCCTGCCAGGGATTCATCGCTCGACGCCGGGCGATCTCGGACGTGCGGGCGATGCCGGGCCATTGCTCGATCCTGAGCGTCGGCTGATAGAAGGCGAGTTCGGCCACGTTCTGGTAGGTATCCGCGAAGATGGGGACCGGCGGGAGTTTCATGAGCTGCGCCGCCAGCTGATCGTAACCGTGCGTTTCTTTGAGGAGCCGGTCCTTATGCGCTTTGGTCAAAGGCAAGGGATGCGTCGTGTGATAGGAGACGATCAGACTCGCCGCGAGATTGAGGCCGAGCGTCCAGAGCAGCGCCTGCCGAGGCAGGCGAAGGTATTGGGCGAAGACGCCCGCGGCGCCTATGCAGTACATCGCCGCCCAGTTGGCTTCGACGTGCTGGACAGGGCTGAGCAGACCAAAGATCAGAAGCGGGGCGAGGGCTCCGCTTATCATCAGGGCCGCATGAGCCGGGCTGGTCCAGGTCGGTCGGCGTTTCCGGCTGCGCTGTAAGGCTGCTATCGCGAGCGGAACGAGGAGCAGGCCCCAAAGCCCCAGCTCGCCGCCCAGATAATCGCCGAGGCCGCGGAAGGCTTTGACGAGGCCCGTGGGTTTCGGCTTGGAAACGGGCTTCTCGTCTTCCGGCAGGATGAAGAAATGGGCGAGCCTCGCTTCTTTGCTGCTGTCGAGGGAGGCCGTGGCCTCGGGCAGATCGTTGCCCATCGCCATGCTCACTCCGTATTCGCTCTTCAGGCCGCGGCCGAATTGAAAACGCGTGGTGATCCAATCGTTCTGCTTGAGCCAGAGGATATGAGGGGCGAGGACCAGGACGCAGACCAGGCCGCCGAGGTAAGGCCAGGGATTGAGCAGCCTCCGGCGATGGAACAGCAGCGCGATCAGGAAGACGGGACCTATCATCACCATCGTGTATTTGCCGATGATGCCGAGGCCGGTGAAGAGGCCCGCGCTGAGCCAGCGTTTGGGATTCCCGTCCAGGGCCTTCGCGCATTCGTGCAGGGCCGCGATCCAGCAGAAGACCATAGGGATGTCGGGCGTGGAGATATAACCGAGCAGGATGCCGGCGAGGCTGCCGCTCGCCAGGAGCAGCGCGGTGCCGAGCGAATCCCTTTCCTTCAGGCCCACGGTCTTGAAGAGGCTCGTGAGCAGCGGAATGCCGAGGATGCTGAGCGCGATGGTCCCGGCGCGGGCGGCGAGGACCGAAGCGGGAAATAAACGGACGAGGCCCGACAGCCAGGCGATGAGCGGCGGATGATCGAAGTAGCCCCAATCGGGGAAACGCGCCCAGTAAAAGTAATAAGCCTCGTCCTGGATCGGCGCGAGCCAGGCTCCGCTGATGGCCCTCGTCAGCACGATGGCGATGAGGGCGATGAGTACGGCGCGGTCGCCGGCGAGATCTCGAAAGGTGGCGCGAAGGCTCATGGGACGCTTATCCTCCGTTCAGTGTGATGAACGATTCAAGCGCTGGACGAGCAGGGTCTGCCTCTGGAGGCTCGTCTGAGTCTTGATCGCCTGCCCCAGCGCCGCGGGAGTGCCGATCAGGATCGCCAGTTTCCGCGCGCGCGTGAGCGCCGTGTAGATGAGGTTACGCTGGAGCATGATGAAGTGCTGCATCGAAACGGGGATGATGACGACCGGGAATTCGCTGCCCTGCGACTTGTGGATCGTGATCGCGTAGGCGAGTTTCAGGTCGTAGGCATCGTCCTTGGTGTAGGTGATCTTGCGGTCGCCGAAGTTCACGAGCAGCTGGCCGCCGTCGAAACCCGCATGCTCGATATAACCGATATCGCCGTTGAAGACGTTCAGGTCGTAGTTGTTCACGGTCTGGATCACCTTGTCCCCGGGCCGGAACACCTGGTTGTCGGTCTCCAGTTTTTCGCCTATCTCCTGCGGAGCGGGATTGAGCAGGTTCTGCAGCTCCTCATTGAGGACGGTCGTGCCGAGCGGTCCGCGGTTCATAGGCGTCAGGACCTGGATGTCGCGCAGGGCGTTGTAGGCGCTGCGCGACGGCAAGGTCTCGGACACCAGGGTCTTGATCGCTTCCTTGATCTTCGCCGGGTCCTCGATCGTGATGAATTGGCAATCGGTGGGGTTCGGCTCGGGGAAGGTCGGTACTTCACCCTGGTTGATCTGGTGGGCGGTGCGCACGATCGCGGAACCGGCCGCCTGGCGGAAGATCTGCGAGAGTTTGGTGAAGGGCACGACGCCCGATTCGATAAGGTCCCTCAGCACGTTCCCCGGCCCGACCGAAGGCAATTGGTCCACGTCGCCTATAAAGATGATCTGGCCGTTGGTCTTGATCGCCCTCATCAGAGCGGCCGCGAGGTGGATATCCAGCATCGAGGCCTCATCGACGATCACGACCTGGGCGTCGATCGGGTTGACCTCGTCGCGGAGGAAGGCATGCTCCGCCGCGGACCATTCGAGCAGACGGTGGATGGTCTTCGCGCCGACGGCGGCGACTTCCGACAGGCGCTGCGCGGCGCGGCCCGTGGGAGCCGCAAGCGCCACGGAGCGGTTCATCTTGATGAG
>JASLCY010000409.1 GCA_030151925.1 Oligoflexus sp. | reverse complement strand
GCGTTGAAAGACGGCTCCTTTCGAGTCGTCATCCATTATCGGAATCTGTTCCAGCTTCATCCGGAAGACCAGAAGGTGAGCTGCGATTACATACGCGACCGCGAAGCGCCTGAGGTGCAGTCGAGCATCGCCGAGAAGTATTCCGCAGAGCTTTATCGATTAGCCCCGGGCAGCCGCATCGTTCTGACGACCGAGGATCTCAATCCCAAGGCCCTGCATAGCTGTTTGGCTCCCATGGCGGATGCTGCGGCCTGTCGCGATCCGGACTCGTTCGCGACCGGCGAACCTTCGGTTTCGATCGTGGCGCCTGCGTCCGGCAAGTGGTGCGTTTCCTTCTGGGGCGAAGATCTCGCTCTGAATCGAAGCGCAGTGACCAAGCAGTGTTTCCTCGCTTATCAGGCGGCGACGATCGATGAGACGAAAAGCCTCGTCCAATCCTCGTTGGCTTTGCTCAGTACGGATACGCTGCGCGCCTCCGTGGATATCCTGAAGGCTGAGGAGCTGCTCAAGAACCTGCCGACCGACGAAGAGAAAAACGAAGTCCAGGAACTCGTCGCCAATGGCCTGGCGAGCGTTCAGGGGCAAGGCGCTGAGAAGAACCGACTCCTGTTCGATTCCGCCGCCTACAACCTCTTTGCCGCAGGCCCTGATGTGGTCGTGGAATTCTCCGGCGACTTCCAGCTCTTCGATTCAAACGGCAAACGGCTCGATACTCTGAATCTGAGCGCCAACTATAAGTTCGATCCGGTGACGAACACGCTCGTGGCTTTTGCGCATGAGGCGTTCCAGATTTATTCGGTGCGGGACAGATTCGAGAAAACAGCGGAAGGGACTTTGCCGGGCGCGAGTTTCCTGAACCTGGTCGAATACGATCCCGTCCATCACGAAGCCATCTTCGTCGATAGCCAGAATATCGCCCATCTTTTCAAGAACTCGGTGGAAACGGCTCATTTCGAGACGGATCATGCCGCTCAACTCGCCTTTTCCGCCGATGGCCTTATGATGGCCTCGCGCGATTCCAGCGGCCTTCAGCTCTGGCAGAGGACGAACGAGAGCTGGAGCCTGATCCGTTCGGTGGATATCTCGGCTTTGGGAATGGCTTTTGTGCAGGCCGGCGCCGAAGAGAAACTCCTCTATCTCGACTCCGACGGTTTCGTCTGGACGGAATCCGCGCAGCTCTCTCCCGTGCGTTCCACACTTCAATTCAAGCTTCCGCCCGCGATCGATTTTTCAACGACCGAACCGCTCAGGAGGATCGATCGGGATGAAGTCGTCGCCAATACCGGAAATAGCCTGCAATTCTTGAGTTTCGCGGGCGAGCAGCTCCAGGCGACTTCCATCCGGAACGCCGCGGCCTTGCCCGTCCTTGATCCGAGCGACATGCAGATTCAATCGGGGCGGCTCAGCATCCGGAGCGCGAAGCAGGTCTTCGAACTGCAGAAGCTGCAAGGCTCCTGGCAACTGGTGGGAGCCCTGCGCGTCGGGGATACGGAGATCGCGAAGCATCTCGATCTGCCTTCTGCCTTCGTCACGACCGATCTCAACGGCCGACGGCTTCGGTATTGGGCGAAGAATTCGCTGCTCACCAGTTTCATCGCCGATGTCACCGGCAGCCCGACCCTGAAGTGGCTTGATGATTCGACCTTCCTGTCGGCCGGTTACGAGGGAAATGCGAAGTCGTGGGATAATTCCGGCCAGCTTCTCGGGATCTATCCGCATGCCGACCAGCCTACGCAGGTGAATGACATTTTTTGGAATGCTCCGGCCTCTCGGATCGTCACGGTCGGGCAGGACGGGAACGTCGTGATCCATAACAAAGACGGTTCCGTGGTCTCTTCTCTGAGTCAGGTCAAAGCCAGCGGAGTCAATGCCTCCCACTGGTTGGGCACGGGCCTCTTCGCGACGGATAATACGAGTTTTATAAGCTCCGGCCAGGGCAGCAACGTGATTTGGAAGCCGGACGCGAACGGAGCGTATCAAGCCGCCTCCGTCATCAAAGATGCGAGCCTCTCCTATGCGCGCTCGATCCCAGGCGACCTCCAGCTTATGCGCTGGCATGAGGCCGATATCGTCCTTATTCGCGGCCGTTGGGACGGTCCTCGCGGTTTTGGTTTTTATGACTTCAACGGCCAGAAACGAACAGACCTGTGGCCTGGCGCCGGCACGATGCAGGATATCGCTTTGGACCCGGCCGGGCAGCTCTTGGCCTATGCTCCGAAAAACCAGCCGCTCGAGCTTTATAGGCTTTCCGATCAAGGTTTCGCCAAGACCTTTGCATTGCCAGGCGGCGACCTGAACTGGAATGCGCTGACGACCTTGAGTTGGAGCCCTGACGGGCGCTTCCTGGCTGGAGTCTTCAATCTCGATAAAGTGGTCTTTTGGTCGATCGAGGACGGTCAGATCAAGGAGTCGGGCCGCAGTTTCCTTTCGGTCGCCGGCAGTCCCTATTATTATCCGCTCTGGATCGGCGATGCCTTCGTCCTCAAGGATGAGAACCTTATCAAACGCTTCGACACGAGCGGCCGTCTCACCAATAACTGGGCGCCCTTCAGCCAGGACTCGGCGATCACGGGGCTCGCTTACAACGCGGATCTCCAGCGCCTCGCGGCGGAATCGAACGGCCTCGTGAAGTTCATCGACCTCAAAGCCGGCTCGTTGGCGAACGAGCTGTGCCAGTCGCTCAGCGGCTACTTCCAAAATTCAAATGAGTTCGAGCGTGTGCCCGAACTCACCGAAAACGATCGAGAGCTCTGTCAGTGATCAGATCACGATCTTGCCCGGCTTAAGATAAGCCGGAGGCGCGATCTCCTGCGCGGGCGCGACCTCACGAACGAGCGGTTCGGCCTTCATGGGCATGATCCCCTGGGCCTTGTCCATATAGGCCGCCACGGCCATGAGATGAGCCCAGCGGGGAAGCTTCTGCAGCGGGCTCACGAGTTGTTCCTGGGCCGCGGTCTGCTGCCGCGCGTGCTCCATGGCCTTCGCCTGCATCTTCTTTTCATCCGGTCGCGTGACGTTATGCGCCCGCAGATAATTCGCATGCTCGAGAAGACGAACCTGCGTTTTCTGGTTCAGCTGCTTCGCGTCGTGGAAGTGCCGCTCGGCGACGAGA
>JASLCY010000406.1 GCA_030151925.1 Oligoflexus sp. | reverse complement strand
CTCGAAGCATTTCAAGCCCTTGTCGTTCTTACCCATCTTCACATAGCCAATGCCCATATTGTAGAGAATACGGGACACCAATTTGGGCTTTTTAGACAGCAATTGCAAAGCCTTTTGATAAAGCTGGAAGCCGGCTTCGTAACGCTGCTGTTTAATTGATAAAATCGCCGCGGTATTGAAGATCGCGCTGAGCTCCCGCGGGCTCGCGACGCCGTTCAGGATTTGCAGCGCCTCGTTCACGTCGCCCATGAGGAGCTTGCTGGTGCTCTTGCCGAAGATAGCCGGTTTGCTGCCCGGCGCGAACTCGAGGATCTCCTGGAACGAGGCCTCGGCCTCGTCGGGGCGATCGAGCTTGAGGAAGATGTTGCCGAGCTCGAGGAGGCGCTCGACGTTGAAGGGGCTCAGGATCTGCGCGCCTTTCAGCGAGGCGATCGCGGTGCTGTGGTCGCCGACCTTGAGGCGGCAGCGCGCGAAGAGATGCTTCACGCGCGGGCTGGCGTCGTCCGCCTGGAGCAGGACGCGCAGGACGTCCTCCGCCATGTTCCAGCGGTCCTCGTGGATATAGGCCTCGGCGAGCTCGACGCCGATGCGTTCGTTCTCGGGTTGTTTCTGCTGCAGCTTCTCGAGCATCTCGAGGGCGTTGAGGTGGTCGCCGTTCCGCCGGCAATTATCGACCGCGAGCAGCATCTTGCGGAGCGGGCCGGTCGTCGTGAAATCCTTGACGAGGCCTTTGACCTGATCGCGGATCGTATCGGTCGTGACTTCGCCGACCGCCACGTAGTTCACGTAGTATTCCTGGGCGACCTTGACGATGGCATCCTCGTCGTGGGCCGCGATGAGGAACGTCAGGTGCGACTCGAGCCTGTGCTCCCGGCGATTGGTCGCGAGTATTCCCTGGATCTTATCGGGCCCGAACTCCCAGTCGAGCACGAGCAGGCCGTATTCGACCTCGTCGATCTTGGTCAGGCATTCCTTTTCGTCCATCACCGGAACGATGTTCTCGGCGACGACTCCACGTGACTTCAACGCTTGGCGCACGACATCGCGGATGTCGGCGCGTTTCGTCAGGACAATAGCGATGATGGCGTTATCCACGGGCGGCTCCGAGGAAGAGGAAAGGGATGGGCCTCTGAGAATGCTACTCCCTATTATAGCCTGAAAAGGCCTGGCTCACCAAGGGTTCTCCAGGATTATCCTGGCTTTGGTAATCACCTCCTGAAGCTCCTCATAAGCGTAGCTTTTCACGGTGATACCGCTGCCGGCCGCATACTCCCAGGTATCTTTCGAATGACGAACCGCAGTTCGGATGAGGATGGAGGAGTCGAGGTGCCCTGAATAAGCGTCCCGATAAAGTATGTTGCCCATGAAGTAACCGCGCTCGCGTTCTTCCCTTTTTTGAATGACGTCCATGACTTCGCGTTTGGGTGCCCCCGTGATGGAACCGCCGGGGCAGATCGCGCGGCAGATCTCGTCGAGCCGTTTCCCGGCATCGAGCCGGCCCTTCACGCTGGCCACGAGGTGATGGACGTTGGGAAAGCTCTGGATGCTGCCGGGATCGACGACTTCCACCGAGCGCGGATAGCAGATGCGGTGCAGGTCGTTGCGCATGAGGTCGACGATCATGTGCAGCTCGGCCTTGTCCTTGGCGCTCGCCTTCAATTCCTCTATGAGCTTCAGGTTCTGCTCGGCATCGGCGCTGACGGGGCGGGTGCCTTTGATCGGCTGCGCCTCGATCCACGAATCGCCGCCGTCCCGATAGATCTGCACGAACCGTTCGGGGCTCCACGAGACGAGGCCGAGGTCCGGCAGCTCGATATAGGCCGCGAACGGCCCTGCGAAACGCCGCAACCTCTTGATGAGCAGGGCGCGGCCGAGCTCGCCTCTGTGCTCCCAGTAGCGCAGGATGTTGATCTGGTAGAAGCGGCCGTCGCGTATGTCTTCCAGCGACTGCGCCACGGCCTCGATATACTGCGCGTCCGACCAGGTGCTCTTCCATTCGACGTTCTGGGCAGGCGGTTCTTCGGCTATGGCCCGGGACGGCAGCGGCTGAGCGAGCTGGTAGCGGGCTTCGGCGGCGCCTTCGGTTTCGCAGAGGAACCACGAGCCGGTCGCCTTCTGCCAGACGAGGGAACGGTAGACGCGGAAGAAGCGCGACGAGGCGCTCGCCTGCTGGCAGAAAGGATTGAAGGCGTCGTAGGTCAGGAGCGCGATCTGCCCGACCGAAAGCTTCAGCCCGGGCTGCGCTGCGCCGGCCGCGGACGAAACCTTCGCCTTGGCCTCCGGCATCGTCGGTTGCATCGTGCTGAGCATGAAATCATCGCTGGTCTCCTCGTCGAAGCTCAGGGCGAGCAGCGCTTCCGAAGAGCGTTCCGAACCGAGGAAGAGTATCGGCGCCTCCGGGTCGACGCGCGCGAGCAAATCCCAGGGCGAGGTCCCCTGCCAATCGGCAAGCGGAGTAATTTTAAGCGGGGATTTTTCGGTCGATTTCATCGTCACGGAGCGGCACCTCGGAAGCCACGGCCCTCGATCGGTGCGGCATTGCATTTTCCACCCGCCCGAGTAAGATGAGGACCTTTCGGAATAGCTCAACTTAAGATAGGAACCCTTCCATGGCAATCGCTGGATTTCAAAAGATCGGTGTGATCGGCTCGGGCCAGATGGGAAGCGGTATCGCCCAGGTTTGCGCCACGTTTGGCCTCAATGTCATCCTGGTTGATAATCAGCAAGTCCAACTCGACAAGGCTCAAAAAGGCATTACGACCTCCCTTGAAAAACTCGAATCCAAGGGCGCTTTGGCCGGCACGACGGCTCAAGATACTTTGACCCGCCTGGCTTTCCAGAGCAGCCTGACCGCACTCAAGGACTGCGATCTCGTGATCGAGGCCGTCAGCGAGAATGAGGCGCTCAAAACCAAGATCTTCAAAGAGCTGGACGAAATCACGCCGGCCCATTGCGTGCTCGCGAGCAACACCTCGTCGATCCCCATCACGCGCCTCGCGACGACGACGCGCAGGCCGGGCAAAGTCATCGGCATGCACTTCATGAACCCCGTTCCCCTCATGAAACTCGTGGAAGTGATCCCGGCGATGACCACGGACCAGGACACCAGCGAGCGCATCATCGCCCTCGCCAAGGGCCTCGGCAAAGAGGTCTCGAAATCCCAGGATTATCCCGGTTTCGTGGTCAACCGCATCCTCATGCCCATGATCAACGAAGCCTTCACGGCCCTGATGGAGAACGTGGCCTCCGCGGAGGACATCGACAAGGGCATGAAGCTCGGCACGAACCAGCCGATGGGCCCGCTGACCCTCGCGGACTTCATCGGCCTCGATACCTGCCTGGCGATCATGAAGGTCCTGCACGACGGTCTCGGCGACCCGCGTTATCGCCCTTCGCCCCTGCTCGTGAAATACGTGGAAGCCGGTTATCTCGGCCGTAAGACCGGTCGCGGCGTTTATTCTTACAACAGCTGATTGAGGAGGAATCTCCATGGCTTATGAAACCTTGCTGGTGAAGCGCGAAGGCGACGTCACCACGGTGACGGTCAACCGTCCCAATGTTTTGAACGCGCTGAGCGAGACCGTGATGAAAGAGCTCACGCATCTCCTGGACGACGCGGAAGCGAACCGCGGCCTGCGTGCGCTGGTGCTCACGGGTGCGGGCGACAAGGCTTTTATCGCCGGCGCCGATATCGCCGCCATGCAGTCCCTGACGCCGGTCCAGGCCCTTCGTTTTGCCCGTCTCGGTCAGGATTTGACCGTGAAGCTTGAAGAAGCTCCTTTCATCACCATCGCCAAAGTGAACGGTTATGCCCTGGGCGGCGGCTGTGAAATGGCCATGGCTTGCGACATCGTGGTAGCTTCCGAGACCTCGGTCTTCGGGCAGCCGGAAGTCGACCTCGGCCTCATCCCGGGTTTTGGCGGAACGCAGCGCCTGGCGCGTAGGGTCGGTCTCCCGCTCGCGATGGAAATGCTCTGCGCCGGCCGTAAGCTGAATGGTAAAGAAGCTTTTACGCTCGGGCTTGCGTCAACAGTTGTTCCCGCAGCCGAGCTCGAAGAAGCGGTAGCGAAGGTTATCAAAGGCATTTTGAAGGCCGCGCCGAACGCTATCGCCGAGACCAAACGTTTGGCCCGTTCGTCGCTCGAGCATCCCCTGGCGGGCGGCCTGAGCTCGGAAGCCACGGCCTTCGCGACCTGTTTCGCCGGCGAAGAATCGAAAGAAGGCATACAAGCGTTCCTTGAAAAACGTAAAGCCAAGTTCTGAGAACTTGGTGGTCAGCGAGTTTCAATAGCAATCCAATGCGCCGTCTCGTATGATAAGCGCAAAACTGTGGCCTACATCTCAAACTAGGATTTCTTTATGAACGAGATATTGAGCAAGGTACAAAAGGATCTCAGCAAACTGCAGAAGACGATCGAACGCGAAGGCGAAGTGCTGATCGGCAAGATCGTGACCGCCGCAAACAAGGCGACCACCAACAAGAGCGTCGTTCAGAAACGCAAGGAGCTCGAGACCCTCTTCGAAAAACAAATCGAACGTTTCGAGCCGGCCTTCGAGAAATTCTACACCGAATTGAAATCGACCGCCGGCAAGTACGGCGTGAACCTCGACAAGATCGAGAAGAAGGTTCGGGCCCGCACGACTCGTACGGCCAAGACCGGAACCACGGGCGGCCGTTCGAAGAAAAGCACGACCAAGTCCACGGCTTCGTCGGCTGTCGGCGGCGCGAAAAAAGCCAAGAAGAAAACCAAGAAAGAGACCACGTGACAGCACGCTCCACGGAACTTTTGCGCGACAGGCCGACCCTAACCACCCGCTTCTCTTCCGAACTCGTGGCCTGGTATCGAGGTCATCAGCGCGATTGGCCGTGGCGGACTCGTTTCGCTTCATCGGGCGATCCTTATGTCGTCTGGATCAGTGAGATCATGCTGCAGCAGACCACGATCCAGGCGGTGCTCCCCGCCTATATCCGTTTTCTCGACGTCTTCCCCAACGTCTTTCGACTCGCGCACGCAACCGAAGAGGAGATTCGGGTGGCCTGCCGCGGCCTGGGTTATTACCGCCGTTTTCGAATGATGCACGAGGCCGCCCAAGCGCTGGTCGCGGGCCTCGAGAGCGAGCACGATCCCGTGCCCTGGCCGCGCGATTTCAAGGGCTGGAAAGAGCTGCCCGGCATCGGCGATTACACGGCCGCCGCCATCTCAAGCATAGCCTTCGGTTTTCCGAAGGCCGTCGTGGACGGCAACGTCGAACGCGTCTTCTGCCGGCTGTTCGATTTGCAGGTGATACCGGATCAGAAGTGGAAGAAGGTCTTCCAGGAGGTCGGCGATCGGCTGATCCCCGCCCGGAGCCCCAGCGAATTCAACCAGGGCCTCATGGAGCTCGGCCAGGCGATCTGCACGAAGCAGAGCCCGAAATGCAGCATCTGCCCCGTCCAGGACCATTGCCTCGCCTATGAGCGCAATACGCAGGCCCTGGCGCCTAGACCCAAGGAGGCGATGACGCTCGAGGACGTCGTGATCCATCTGTTCATCATGGAAAAACGCGGGCGTTTCGCGGTCATCGAGCGGCTGCCCACCGCGCGTTTCCTCAAGAAGACCTGGAGCTTCGCCAGCGCGATCGTCCAGGCCGACGGCGGCTTGAAGTGGGAAACGCCCGAGGTTCCCATCACCGAAGCGAAGGAGATCGCCAGGGTGAGGCACGGCATCACCAAGCATCGCATCGAGGTCGTCGTCCACTCCCTCGCCATCCAGGACGATCAACCCGGCCTCCGCTGGATCCCGGCCGATACCATCGATGAAAGCCTCGTCTCCAACCTCGATCGCAAGGCCTTGCACGCTTATCTAAAACGCAAGAAGGCCGCGAACAAAGGCCTGTTCAAGGACGACCTCTTTTTCGAAAGCCATGCCTGAAAAAAAAGCGCCCCGCGAACTGCGAGGCGCCCTTCTTTGATTCGACCGCTCTTATCAGCCTTCGAACATCTCGACCGCACCGACCAGCGAACGGACGCCGAACGCGCTGCCGCCTTTAGCCGGGAAACCGGTCGCGCCGCAGCCCCAGGCCGTGCCGGCGATATCGAGGTGAGCCCATTGGCAACGGGCGTCCTTGACGAATTCATAGATGAAGTAACCGCCCATGATAGGGCCGGCCTTCACGCTGGGATTCGCGATGTTCTTAAGGTCCGCGATGGCGCTGGCGGTCTCGCTCTCGAGCTCGGGCCACATCGGGAGCTGCCACATCGGTTCGCCGACTTTCGCCGTCACGTGATTGAGGAAGTCCGCGGTCTTCTGCTCTTTCACCACGAAACCCGCACCGGCATGACCCAGGCCGAAGATCACGGCGCCCGTGAGCGTCGCGATATCGAGGACGAGGTCCGGATCGTACTTGTCGACCACGTAGCTGATCACGTCCGCGAGCACCAGACGGCCTTCGGCGTCCGTGTTCAGGATCTCGATCGTCTTGCCGTTATAGGCCTTCACGATATCGCCCGGACGGGTCGCCTTCGGCCCGAGCATGTTCTCGACCGCACCGAGGGCGCAGATCACGTTCACGGGCGGCTTCACCTGGGTGAAGTAGGACGCGGCGCCGAACACGGCCGCGGCGCCCGACATATCGTATTTCATCTCCTCGAGGCCGGCCGACGGTTTGATGTTGATGCCGCCGGCATCGAAGGTCACGCCTTTGCCGACGAGGGCCACGGTCTTCTTCGTGTCGACGCCGGGGATCTTGAGCGCGATCAGCTTCGGATCGATATCGGTGCCGTGCGCGACCGAAAGGAACGAGCCCATGCCGAGCTTCTCCATATCCTTGCGCCCGAGGATCACGAGTTCGGCCTTGGTCTTGCCGAAGAGATCGGTCGCGATCGTCGCGAACTGCTCCGAGTTGAGGAAGTTCGAAGGCGATTCCTGCAGCCAGCGGGTGAAGACGAGGGCCTTGACCATCGCGAGCTTGCGATTCAGGGCTTCGGTATCGGCCGCGGCCACCGAGACCTTCTTCGGCAGCTCGAGCGCGCTCTTCGATTTGTAGGCCGCGACGTCGTCGAGGCCGAAGAGGAAGCCTTCGAGCACGTCGAGAGCGTTCAGATCCTTGAATTCGGGGATATGGAGGTCCTTCACCTTGCCTTTGGCCAGCGAGGCGGCGGTGTCCATACCGAGTTGACGAGATATCTGCGGCAAAGTGGTTTTGACCGAACTCTGCGTGATGAGCAGGATCTTCTTGCCGTCGATGACGAGGCGGAGGGATTTCTCGCCGAGCGCCCAGGCGTGGTTCTTCACTTCCGCGAGGATTTTGGTCTTGAGGGCTTCATCGGCGAGCGAGCTATTCAAAACCAGCTCATCACCTTGCGCCTTGATCGCGACGAGGTTCCAGGCCTCCGAAGAGAGTCCTTTTGACTGTTCAACTTTCAAACCTTCCAACCATCCGTGGAGGGTCGGGAGATAGTCTTTCCAAGATTTATAAGTCAACATGAGTGATCCTTCTCTGACACGCGGGCATGAATCCAAAGCAATAACATTTGTGCGATCGCATGTCCATTTACAGACGATCTGCCCCGTTGCGTTTTAGATCATAAAGCTAGAGAATACCGTCCACTTGATGACGACACGACCCATCCAGCCATTCAATTTGGCATTTTAGGAGAGCATATGAGCATTATCACGTTTGTCAACGCCCGTGAGATCTTGGATTCCCGCGGAAATCCTACCGTTGAAGTGGAAGTCATGACGGAATCGGGATATTTCGGCCGTGCGGCTGTTCCCTCAGGCGCCTCGACCGGACAATACGAAGCCTGCGAACTGCGTGACGGCGACTCGAAGCGTTACGGCGGCAAAGGCGTGCTCAAGGCGATCGGCAACGTCAAAGACAAGATCGCGCCCAAGATCATCGGCCTCGACATCACGCAGCAGGCCGAGCTCGATCATCTCCTCTGCGAGCTCGACGGCACCGAGAACAAATCGAACCTCGGCGCCAACGCCATCCTCGGCGTTTCCCTCGCGGCGGCCAAAGCCGCGGCTGAGTGCGTCGGCCTCCCGCTTTACCGCTACATCGGCGGCGCTCACGCGAACCGCCTGCCGGTCCCGATGATGAATATCATCAACGGCGGCGCCCACGCGGATAACAACGTCGACTTCCAGGAATTCATGATCATGCCGCACGGCGCTCCGACCTTCCGCGAAAGCCTGCGTTACGGAGCTGAGGTATTCCATGCGCTGAAGTCGATACTCAAAGGCAAGAAGCTGAATACCGCGGTGGGCGACGAAGGCGGTTTCGCGCCGGACCTGCCTTCCAATAAAGCCGGCCTCGACATCATCCTGGAAGCCATCCAAAAGGCCGGCTTCAAACCCGGCGTCGACATCAGCATCGCGCTCGACGTGGCGGCGACCGAGTTCCACGAGAACGGCAAGTACGTGCTCGCGGGCGAAAACAAGACCTACGACCGCGCCGGCATGGTGAATTTCCTCGCGCAGCTGACCCGCGATTATCCGATCCGTTCGATCGAAGACGGTTTCGATGAGAACGACTGGGAAGGCTTCGCCCAGCTCACCCGCGAAATCGGCAACAAGGTGCAGATCGTCGGCGACGACCTCTTCGTGACGAACGTGAAGCGCCTCAAGACGGGCATCGAGCAGCACGCGGCCAACGCCGTGCTCGTCAAGCTCAACCAGATCGGAACGCTCACCGAGACCCTCGATACGATCGCCCTCGCGACCAAGAACCGCTTCAACAGCGTGATCTCGCACCGCAGCGGCGAGACGGAAGACACCTTCATCGCCGATCTCGCGGTCGCGACCGGAGCGGGCCAGATCAAGACCGGCTCGACCTCCCGCACCGACCGCATCTGCAAATACAACCAGCTCCTCCGCATCGAGGAAGAGCTCGGCGCGATCGCCCGCTTCGGCTTCTGAGAGGCTGAGCCCCGAATAAAAAAAATTAAGCCCCGGACCTCCTCCAAGGAGATCTGGGGCTTTCTCGTTCAATCGAAGCTGTCCTCAATTCGTTATTGCGCCGTCATCTCACTGCCCGCGCTTGAACTCGCTCCTACGCCGTTGCCGGTCGAGTAGGTCTCGCCTCGGGGCTCATGTCTCTGCACCAAGCGAACCAGCTCGCCGATGCTGACGTGGCTCTCAATCGGATGACGGAAGGGACGCTTCAAATTGAGGGTATAAGTATTCTTGCGCCCTTCTTTGCTTCTCTGAATATAGCCTTCATGCTCCAGCTCAGACACTATCCTCTGTACAGCTCGCTCGGTGATCCCTACGGCTGTGGCGACCTCTCGCAGCACGCGTTCAGGGTTCTGAGCCAAGAGAATGAGTACATGAGCATGGTTCGTTAGAAAGGTCCAACCAGTCGCCTCTTTATCATGGGTTTTATCCATTATTCCCTCAACTTCCGGAAGAAAAACAGGTTTTTCTTCAATTCTTAAGCCCGGTTATAAGATATATCATAAAGCCTAAGGTCGTGTTTCCACGGGCGGCGGCCACTTCCCTAGCCTTTGAGAACCCTTTTGAAAGACTCAAGTTATGCTC
>JASLCY010000404.1 GCA_030151925.1 Oligoflexus sp. | reverse complement strand
TGCCCGACCTCGGCAAGAACAAGAGCTGCGGCGTGATCATAACGCGTGCGGGGCTCGCTTCGCAGGCGGATAATATCCTCCTGCAAGAAGCGGCCAAGGTCTGCCAGCTGACGGTCGAGCTCAAAGGCACCGGCTGTTTCACGGCCAAAGATCAATTCACGCCCACGCTGTGAGAGGAGGATGACCCATGAGACATTTCGTGAAAGGCGCGGCCCTCGGTCTTGCGGTCCTCGGCGCCGGCTGCCATCCCGCGGCCTCGGAACCGCAGAGCGGATTGCAGGAAGCCCCGGATTCGAAAAACGGCATCGCGCATTTCGATTTGAACGCGATGCCGACCTATGATGAGATCGCGGCCACGCCCCAGGTCTTCACCACGCATCTTCCCTGGTCGGACACGTACTGGCCTTATACCAGCCAGGCGTTTGCCCGTCGTTGGGGAGCGGTGGGATCGAATTCCAGCTCCGCGGGCTTCTCGGCTTTCCTCCAGGGCGCGATCGATGAAAGCGCCTCGGACGAACCGAACGTCAACCTCTCGCCGGCCGAGAAATACGATACGGTCTATCGCCTGCGCTGGAACAAGGCCGTCGACATGCAGGCCGCGAAAAACGAATTGAAGGCCCTGAGCAGCAAAGAGAAGGAGCTCGATCACGCGTCTTCGGTCGATGACAAACGCAAGGTGATGGCCTCGCTCTATACGATGTTCGCGGCGGATAAGAACCTGCGCGGCCTGGATCCTTTAGCGGCCGACGGTTGGTCCCTCTGGCTCAGCTACAATAAGAATCCGAACTACAAATACCGGGATGTCGTGGATTCTGGGGAAGACTGGAGCTGGATGGGCTATTGCCACGGCTGGTCGCCGGCCGCCCTGATGCACGAGGCGCCGAAGCATTCGGTCCTGGCGAAGATAGGCGACAAGAAGGTTTTCTTCGGGGAAGGGGATATCCGCGGCCTGCTCACGCATTCGTGGGGCAACCATTCGCCGGGAGCCAACGAGTATTTCCTGGGGCGGCGCTGCAACGAAAATACCGAGGATCCCTCAGGCGAGATTCCCCATACCGCCGACGGGCGCGGGGCGAGCGGGACCTTCGTGAACGCGGCTGGCGAGACGGAGACCTTCACCCAGATGGACGAATATCTGCCGGGCGCGGCGGCCGCGGGACGCCGCATCTACGAGATCACGATCGACCCGGATCCCGCGCAGGTGTTCCTCGTGGAAAATACGGTGAACGGCGCGGTGAGCTACTATCTCTCCACCGATGCGAGCCAGATGAAGCAGTATGTGGAAACGGGCGACGTCTCGGCCCTGCTGCCCGTGAAGAACGTGAAGTTCTATGGTTGCTGGGATGTGAACCCCGCGAGCTTCCATACGGTCCTGACCGAATATCTCGGCAAACGGAATCTCGGTTTTGTGATGGACCGGACGCGGACGGGCCAGGTTTGGAACCAGCCGGTCTACGGCGCGCGTTTCACCGTGGGTGCTCTGCAGGACGCGGCGACCGTGGACGATCCGCTGTTCCGTTACCGTGCGGCTGGGACGACTTATCTCGCCGTGGTCACGACCGAAGTCCTCTGGTCCTCGGAACCTTCGAAACCGTCGCTCGATTACGACGATAATTTCGACAAAAACCATATCTCCAGCAGCAAGTATACTTACACGCTCGAATTCGATGCGGACAAACGCCTGATCGGGGGAGAGTGGGGGGATCTGAAACCCGTGAGCACGAAGCTCGTGGAGCCGGACTTCCTCTTTGCTTTCAAAGCGGGTTCGCTGCCGGTCGATGACGTGAAGAACAACTTCGACTTCAGTGGGGTCATCAAGCCTATCTACGACTGCTCGCAGGCGACCGACGGCCTGAAGACGATGACGGTGAATGGCCAGAGCCTGACCTATACGGAGTGCGATATCGCCCCAGCCCAATAGTCATCTCTAGAAGCCATCCCGTGTATGAGATGGCTTCTAGGGGCCCCGTCCTTGGCCTTAGAGGTCAGCGGACGAGTGTTGTCTGTTCTTGGCCAGGTTCGATTTAAAGAGTCGGCGGAACGTCGAAGTCAGTTCGCGCAGCGAGCTGGCTTTGTGCGGTTCCTTCGCCATCGTCTCGCGCAGGGTGTTGAGGCTTTCCTTAGCTGAATTCAAGGCCTCGCGCGCGGAATTCATCGCCTCGTGAGCTGATTTCAAAGCCTCTTTCGCGGCCGGGCTCTCGGCGGCTTCCTTCAATTTCTGCAAGGAAGCCGAGGCCACCGTGCTAACCGCCTTTGGATTCAGCAGCTTGGGCTTCTTCGCGGATTTCGCGTGGGATGCGGTCCGGCTCTTGTGGCCGCGCGGCGTGTTCACCGAACCCGCGCTGACTTTCGTGCGCGAACGGGCTTTGGGAGCGCTGACCGCATCGTCGCCGGCCGCCTTGCGAGGCGAGGCCTTGGCTTTCTTCGCCGTCTGCGGTTTGCTGCCTGCAGAGGCTTTATCTGTCTTCGTTTTAGTGGACGCTTGTTTCGTTTCGGTCGCGCGGGTCATAGCCTCAACTCCTACTATTCATGTACGGGGCCCAACTCACTTAAACAAAAATTTTTGTCGAACTCAACCTCTGGTTTCGTGGTTTGGCGACACTCCCGATCCGTACCGAAGATTCGTCATGACCGTTGATCCCTTCGGGGATAAAGCGCCAATGAAGGAATTTACGCGATTTTCATAGAGGTCTTCCGCTATATTTGGCGCGTAAAAACTGCAAAGAACGCCTGAAATCCAACATCGCCGTAACCCCCGGAATCCAAAAATCCCTCTCAAGTCCTTATGCATAAGGGCGTCCAGGAAGAATGTATAGAAAAAATATTGCTTTTTGAGACATCGAAGGGGAAGATCGGAGTTAAAACAAAATTCCTCTCTAGTGTTTGTATCTCATTGAAATCACCAAAAAAAATGAGAGAAAAAACTCCCAGGCTTTCATGCATTCTCGGAAAAATTAAGAATTCTCCTAACGCTCCGGTATCGGAAAGTTCTAAGACTTACGTGGTCGTGATCTTCTTCACGACCGCTCACACACAGAACTGAACTTTTCGAGGAACCAAACGATGAAACTTTCTCTTGTGAATTCCGTATCCGTCGGTCTCTTGGCAGCGGCTCTCACCCTTCCTACCGCCTATGCGGGAACGTCCTCCGGCAACCAAGGCGGCGATCAAGGCCAGCAGCAAGGCGGCGATCAAGGCCAACAACAAGGCGGCGATCAAGGCCAACAGGCCGGCAACGAACCAGGATCCTCCGGCAACTCGGGCTCGGGCCAGGTCGAACAGCAAACTCCCGACAGCCTCGCGCTCCTCGCGATCCTCTATACGGATAGCGCGGAAGTGAAAGCCGCGGCTGCGGCCCTCACCAAACATCCTTCGAAAGACACCGCCGCCGCGGCTTTGAAACTGATCAAAGAACGCGCCGCGAACAAAGTCAAAGGCCTCGCCGTGGCCATCGGGGAAAAAGTTGATGTGCTCTCCGTCCCCGCCGAGCTCGTGGAATGGAAAACCAAAGCCGACGGCGTCGTGGATCTGATCAAGAATACCCCCGATGAGCAAATCGATAGCGTGTTCGCGGTTCAGATCTCCCAACTCGAAGCCGATCTGCTCCAGAATCTCGACGGCTTCAACACCGCGGGCCTGACCGACGCTAAAATCAAGGATTTCGTGGACGAAACCTATTCGAGCCTCAAAGCCGACCAGGAACAAGGCGACGAAGGTTCAACGACGAACTGATCCTAGGCTTTTCTCCTAGGAACGGAGCGGGTCGTCTTCTTTGGAGACGGCCCCTTCTTTTTGCGGGGTTTCTGCGGCGCGAAGGGTTTGGAGAGGGAAGGGTGGCCGGCGACGCCGTAGCGCCAGTGGCGGTCGACGGCTTTGGTGATGCCTATG
>JASLCY010000374.1 GCA_030151925.1 Oligoflexus sp. | reverse complement strand
GGCCTCCTGATCCGCGGTACCTACGCGACGGGCTTCCGCGCTCCGAGCCTTCCTGAGCTCCACGGCGGTCAGGTCGAGAACTTCGCTCAGCTCCTCGACCCTTGCCAGGAACCAGGCGCCTGCCCGGTCCAGTCCGATCCGAACATCAACCAGTTCCTCGCTCTCCAGGGCGGCAACCCCAACCTGAAAGCCGAGAAATCGAAATCGTTCACCGGCGGCATCGCTTATAACCTCAACGGTTTCAACGCGAAGGCCGACTACTTCCGCATCCGCACCGACAACGCGATCGATACCAACCCGCAGTTCGTCGTCGATCAGTTCCGTAAGAACGGTTCTTTCGCCGACCGCGTGGTAGTGGACGCGAACAACAACATCACCCTGGTTCAAGCGATCGCGCTCAACCTCGCGGCTCGTGAAGTTCGCGGCGTCGACCTCGGCCTCGATTACACCACCGGCAAGACCAGCAGCGGTATCTGGGCGTTCGGCGCGAATGCGACCAACTACATCGAGTACAAGAACCAGGCTGACTCCACGGCTCCCTTCGAGAACATGGTCGGCAAGTTCGTGGATGCCGCTGAAGGCGGACGCGGTTCGATTCCGAAATGGAAAGGCCTCGCGACCTTCGACTGGACCGGCCTCTCGGGCGTCAGCGCCGGCGTCACGGCTAACGCGGTGAGCGCGTTGACCACGGAGAGCCCTGACTATCCCAAGCTCGGCGCTTGGACGACCTGGGACCTCAGAGCGGGTTATACGTTCGCGGAATACGGCAACATCGGTATCGGTTGCGATAACTTCACCGATCGTAAGCCGCCCGTTACCGATGCCGCGTTCAACGATAACATCGATGCCAGGACGCATAACCTCATTGGCCGCTTCTACTATGCTCGTTACGGCATCACGCTGTAATCCCATCGTTTAAGCTCAAAAGCCTTTTACGAAATCGATCCCCGTTTTCCCCGTCTTGGGTGGAAACGGGGATTTTTCGTTATTTTCGATATACCCATATCATTGATTTTATTGACTAAAAAATTTTCGAAAGAAAAAGATATATCGAAATTAAAAATATTCCGATATATCTGAAAAGGTGGCTTACTAAGGCCACTTCCTCCTGAAAACTTTTTTTGAATGAGAAGATCTATGAGAAATTTCCGCTGCCAACCCAACGAACTCTTTAACATCAACTTCATGGGCCGAGGCCCGAGCGGTCCCTGGCATCACCACGGTCGCGGCCATCACGGACGCGGCTTCGGCCGGGACGAGGATCCTCGCCACAACCTCCGCGAGGAGTTCAACTTCAAACGCATCCTCGGCCATGGCGATCTCCGCTTCGTCATCCTTTCGCTCCTCGATCAGAAGCCTTCTTATGGTTATGAGCTGATCAAGGCGATCGAAGAAAAATCCGACGGACACTACGCGCCGAGCCCCGGCGTGATCTACCCCACCCTCACCTTCCTGCAGGAAGGCGGTTTTGCGACCGTCACCACGCAGGACGGCAAGAACCTCTATACGATCACGCCCGAAGGCAAGGCGATGCTCGGCGAGAACCAGAAGATCGTCGACGCGATCTTCGAGCGCATGAGCATGTTCGGTGAACGCATGAGCCGCCTCAAGGATTGGTTCAGCGGCGAAGACGCTTTCCGGGGCAGGGGCCGTCGCGGCAAAGGCGATAAACCCATCCACGAGGGTTTTCACGCCCTGCGCCAGGCGCTTTCGAGCCGCATGCCCCTGAGCGAGGAGGATGAGAAGGCCGTCGGCGAGATCTTGAAGAAAGCCGCCGACGAGATCAGCCGGCTCGGCAAGACCAAGGCCGATCCCAAAGAATGATTCCGCGGGCTAGCGCCTCATCAGGGGCGCTAGTCGTTGCCGTAGACCTTACCGTCCACGATCACAAAACCGGATTCATGGCTCTTCGAATCCGAGGCATGCACCCAGTGGATGATCGCGCCGTCGGCGGAAGCGGGATAACCGTTGGCCGCCTTGTTGGACGTGATGTAGTCGCCGCAGGCCTCAAAGGGCGTTCCCGTCGCCAGCTTCGGGAGTTTACCGTACTCATCGCTATAGACGACTTCGATCGCTTCGTCCGGCGTCTTGCCGATCTGCACGGAGACGTGCGTGTGGCCATCGGGAATGTTGAAGAGGCGAAGCACCTTGCCCGTGACGTGGGCCCGCGCTTCGTAGCCGTTCGATGTGGAAGCCACCCATCCGAGCACCTGGCTGTTGTTGACGTTCAGGACGGAAGTCTTCTTGTAACAAACCTCATCGGCTTGCGAAGCGCGAGCGTCGGGGGCGAGGTTTTCTTCGGCCGGATCATCGCCGAGATCCTGGGCTTTGAGAGGGCTGAGCGGCAAAGTCAGGAAACTGAACGCAACGAAAATCGTTCGCAATGAGACCATTTCGTATCTCCTCAAGAGTCGATGAGCTTCTGTCGTAAAAATTTCGCTTCGGTAAGTCTCCGTCTATTTACTCACACCTCCGGCCCGCATCAATGCAGAAAATTTTACGAACTTTGCATAAAGCTTGGAGCGGAAGCGCTGCGCGGTGAACCTGTCAGGAAACGGATACGGTCTCTCGTCATAACTTTGTCATAATCCCCTGAAGGTTTCTTGAAACGGAGGAGGGATCGTTTTGCGTTCATTCACCAAAGAGGATTTTCCCGTCCACGACGTGCGGAGGTTCCTCGAGCCTGGCCCCATCGTCCTCGTCAGCTCGGTTCATAAAGGCAAACCCAATATCATGACCATGGGCTGGCACCTCGTCATGGACGATTCGAAATCGTTCATCGCCGCTTATATCTGGGATCGGAACTATACGCAGGAGCTGGTATTGAAAAGTCGTGAATGCGTCTTCAACGTACCGACGACGGATCTCGCCGAAACGGTCGTGAAGATAGGCAACTGCTCGGGCCGCGACGTGGATAAGTTCAAGGAGTTCGGCCTTACGCCCGTCCCGGGCGATAAAGTCAAGGCGCCCCTCATCAAGGAGTGCTTCGCCAGCTTCGAATGCAAGCTGCACGATGCGAGCATGGTGAAGAAGTACAGCCTCTTCATCTTCGAGGTCGTCAAGGCTCACGTCGCCAAATCCCCGAAGTTCCCCGAGACCATGCATTATCGCGGCGACGGGCTCTTCATGATTTCGGGCCCCACGGTGAAGCGCTACAGGAAGCTCTTCAAGCCCGAGATGCTTTAATGGCCAAAAAGCTCGATAATGGATGCATTTCCTGGCAGGAAGCAGTATAAGCCGGCGATTGGAGGAGGTTCCCATGCTCAGGTTATATCGTTACGTCCCTCTGCTTCTTCTTATGGCGGCGCCCGCCTGCAGCAAATGCAGTTCATCCCACGGCGCCGAGAGCGCCGCGGATCAGCTCAAGACCGAGGATCTGGTGGTCGGGACGGGGGTCGAAGCGAAAAAAGGCAAGACGGTCACGATCCATGTCCTCGGCAAGACCGCGGACGGCCATGTCTTCGAGAATACCAAGAGTCGCGGTGAACCTTTGAAAGTCGTCCTCGGTGAAGGCCGTGTCATTCCGGGTCTTGAACAGGGCATTTATGGCATGCTCGTGACCGGCAAACGCCGCATCACGGTTCCTCCGGCCCTGGGTTACAAAAACCAGGAAGCCGGCGGCCTCATCCCGCCCAACTCCACTCTGGTCTTCGAAGTCGATCTCCTCGACGTCCGATAAA
>JASLCY010000298.1 GCA_030151925.1 Oligoflexus sp. | reverse complement strand
CGACGGTTCCGTTCAAAAGCCAGGATAAGGCGATCCAAACGGATAAGGCCCCGGCCGCCGACGCCAGCGCCGACGTCATCAAGACCTTCGCCGCGGGTAAGGTTCTGCCCGTCGCCCTTACGCTGGATTCGGGCTTCACCAATCTCACCCAAACCATTACGCTGCAGCAGAATCCGCGGCAGCAGGAGCTCTACCATCAAATCGACCGTGCACAGTTCGTTGACACATTCCAGCAAGGCAACAAGGGCATCGACACCACCCAAACCTTTTCGGTCGCCGAAGCGGGAATCTTCGACCTGCTGATCCTGATCGACAATTCGTCGTCCATGGGTCCCTATCAAAACCGTCTATCCAAGACCCTGCCCGACATCCTTCGCCACATCACCAACACCAACTGGCGAATCGCGGTGGCCACGACCTCGACTTCCTGTCTGCAAAAAACGACTCAAGGCAAGTCTTTCCTGAGTCGTTCGGACTATGACGTCGATCCCGTGCAAGCCGACCTCGACTTCAAGAAAATGATCAACGTGGGAGAAAACGGCAACCCCGTGGAACGCGGTATTTATATGGCGACCATGGCGATGCAGGAAACCGGCTGCGACGCCGGCAACGTCTCCTGGCTCCGTCCGGCCTCCCAGCGCGCTGTGCTGCTCCTCAGCGACGAGAACAACTGCGGCAGCGCGCCGAACGAAGGCTGCCCCGGCGAGGCCTATGAGTCGGCGAGCTACTTCTTCGATCGCGTCGGCAAGGACGTGACCGTGAACGCCCTGCTGCTGACGCAGGAACCGCCTTCCGCGAATCCGAACGATCCGAGCGACCCGAACCACGACTGCGAGAACTCAGGCGGTTACGGCGAGCCGCCCAACCCCGCCTCGTATCTCACGATGGTCTCGGAAACCGGGGGACGTTACGCGGATATCTGCCGATCGAACTACTCGACCGTGCTCGACCAGATCTCGCAGGATATAGGGAAGAAGATCAACGCCCAGTTCGAGCTGAGCTTCGCGGCGGAAGCCAGCTCGCTCGACATCAAGGTCGATGGGCGCCGCATCACCAACTATAATGTAAGCGGGAAGATCCTGACGGTCCTGGATCCGCTAACCGAAAAGAACGGTATACTGGAAGTTCACTACAAACACGATCCCGTGCCCATGGTGAAAATGTGGGCGCCGCAGCATCCCATCGATGCCGCGACTCTCGAAGTCTACGTCGCGGACCAGCTCCTCCCCGGCAGCGCGTATGCCTATAACGGCGCCACGGGCCAGGTCGAGCTGAGAGACATGCCGGCGGAGCTCGCGCAGATCAAATTCCGTTACCGGGATGCGGTGGCCCTGCCGAAGAACTTCACCTATCTCCAGGATTCCTATGCCGACACCGTCGCGGTCGTGGTCGACGGTAAAAGCACCAAGGATTTCTCGGTCGACAAGAGCACGCGCACCGTGACCCTCGCCGCCGCGCCCGCCGACGGCAAGTCGGTGCTGATCAGCTACGAGCTGCCCGGCGACCGCCATACGGATTATCCTATCCTCGGCGTCCTGAACGACGACATCGAGAGTTACGCGGTGGTCGACCCGGCCACCGGGCAGGAGCTGAAGAGCACCCTCGAGCCGGGGCTCATAAGGCTGGATCCCGCGGATGTTTCAGACGGTCGCAAATTAGAGGCACGCTACAATCTGAAACACGACTACCAGGACAAGGTCTTCGAGCTCGCGGCGCCCAAGGCCCCCTTCCCCGGATCCCTGCAGATCTCGGCGAACGGCGACAGCGCGGTCTGCAGCAATAACGTGAAAATCGGTGACGGCAAGATCCAGTTCCAATGCTCGGACGAGGACTTCCTCACGATCGACGTGAAGTACTCTTACGCCGACGATTATCACAACACCTTCGACGTCGGCGTGGACTTCTCGGGAGCGAAAACCTACCGGGTGTTCATCAACGGCAACGAGACCAAAGACTACCAGCTCTTTGGCAACCAACTTGTGATCCTGAAGAAGAACCTTCCCCCCGACGCGGAAGTGAAGGTCCTGATCCACCCGATCGCAAGCGCATGAGCCCATCGGAGACGGCGGTTCGAAAGGACTGAAGTCTTGCTACGAATAGCTTTCCATCTCTAGAGAAGTTCGTGATGGAAAGATGGTACGGTCTGATGCTTTGTCCCTCTCGCCCGGCCCCTCACCTCTTCGCAAGAACAGGTGGGGGGCTTTTTTTTGCTCTTTTTACCGGCCTCTGGTAAGGATGGGTTTTGGATTCTACTTTGAGACACGCCCTTAATACATATTTGAAGGACTCCGTATGCGCGTTCCATTCATCGACCTCAAACGCATCGTCGCCCCCATACGCGAAGAGGTGCTGGCGGACTGGACCGAATGCCTCGACAATACTGAATTCGTCGGCGGGCCCGGCGTGCAGTCTCTGGAAAAACGCCTCGAAGCCTACCTGGAAACCGCGCACGTCGTAAGCTGCGCCAATGGCACCGACGCGCTCGTCATAGGTCTCCAAGCCATGGGCATCGGTCCCGGGCACAAGGTGGCCGTTCCCAATATGACCTTCTGGGCTCCCTACGAAGCGATCGTGCAGGTCGGCGCGACTCCGGTGCTCGTCGACATCAGCCCGCGCGATCTGCAGATGGACTTCCAGGAATTCCGCAGCGGGCATGAGAAGTTCAAGTTCGATGCGGCCATCCTCGTCCACCTCTTCGGCTGGACCAGCGAGCACCTCGACGAATACCGCACCTACTGCAAGAAGCATAATATCCGCCTGCTCGAGGACGGCGCCCAGGCCTTCGGCGTGCGGAAGAACAATCGCTCGATCTACGCCGATGCGGAAATCTCCACCATCTCCTTCTACCCGGCGAAGGTGCTCGGCGCGGCCGGCGACGCAGGCGCGATCATGACGCCGGATCCCAAGCTGGTGGAGAAGATCCGCTCGCTCTGCAACCACGGCCGCGCGGGCCACTATACCTATGACTACGTAGGGTGGAACTCCCGCCTCAGCGGCCTGCAGGCCCGCTTCCTCGGCCGCATGCTGACCCGCATCGACGATATGATCGCCTCGCGCGTGAAGGCTGAGGCCTATTACCAGGAGTACTTCGCCAAGTTCTCGAGCGACTGCATCGTGCACAAGGCGCCGAAGGGCGTGGCGAGCAACGGCTATCTCGCGGTCATCGAAAGCAAAAAGAAGACAGGCGACGAACTCTCTGCTAGCCTGCGAGATGCGGGTATCGGCAGCGCCCGGACCTATCCGCAGACGCTCTGCGAACAACCGCCGGCAAAGAACGCGCTCAGGACGTCCGAGCTGGAGCATTCCAAACGGTTCAGTCGCATGGTCATTAATCTTCCGCTCTTCGCCGGCATTACCGATGAGGAATGCAAGAGTTCGGCGGAGGCGCTCGCTAAAGCATTTAAGGAGGGGTAAGGCATGGCAACGATCGATTTTCAATGCGAAGTCAAGACTTCTTATGATCACCTCTGGAAGAGCCTGATCGCCGAGCTGGAGCATCCGGAGAAATTCAATCAGGGCATCATGCAGTCGCGCATCCTCGAGCGCTTCAACAACGGCGTCCTGCGCCAGATCTCGGTGCCCGACGCCGACGTCCGCGAGAAGATCACGTATTTCTATGAGAAGGGCGTGGTGAGCTCGCAGCTCGTCGGCCATCCCGAGCTCGTCGGCACGATCGAGAAGCGCATCCGGAAGACCGATAAACCCGACCAGTGCATCCTCTCGAGCCATATCGAATGGGAGAGCAACAGCCAGCGGGTGGATTCGATGATCCGCCGCAACGTGGAGAGGTTCGTCACGCAGACTCTGGAAGCCGTGAAGAAACGGGCCGAGGCTGACGGTTAAGGCAGAAAAGAAAGGGTCGCGACTTGCGACCCTTTTTCACAGGCGGAGGAGAGGCCCAGCCTTCGTCATTTCTTGTTCTGGCAGTCCGTGCAGGTCCCGAAGAGCTCGAGCGAGTGTTTGGTCAGCTTAAAGCCGTATTTCTTGGCGACCTGTTCCTGGAGCTTCTCGATCTCCTCGTTCTCGAACTCGATCACCTTGTGGCAGCTGAGGCAGATCAGGTGGTCGTGAT
>JASLCY010000261.1 GCA_030151925.1 Oligoflexus sp. | reverse complement strand
ACGTTGATGGTCTCGCCCGGGACGTCCGCGGCGCTCACGAACTGCTCGGGCGCATTGGGGCGGGCGCCTTCGCCGCCGAAGAGCGAGGCGGCCATGCCCTTGGCCTTCTCCGCTTCCGCCTCGCCGTGCACGAGTTTGGTCGCCCCGTAGGCGAGCGCGATCTTCGCGTCGTTGATCGCCTTGTCCTTGAGGTTCGCGAGGCGCTTCACCTCCTCGGCCGGGAGATCGGTGAAGTAGAAGAGGCACTGCTCGATCATGTCGTCATCGATGTTGCGGAAGTACTGGTAGAAGTCGTAAGGCGACGTGAGCTTCGGATCGATCCAGACCGCGCCGCTCTCCGTCTTGCCCATCTTCTTGCCGGACGCGCTCACCAGCAGGGGAACGGTCACGCAGAACGCTTGCTTGTGCTCCTTGCGCCGGACGAGCTCCATGCCGCCGAGCATGTTGCTCCATTGGTCGTCGCCGCCCACCTGCACGGAGCAGTCCTCGAACTTGTTGAGGTGGTAGAAGTCGTAGCTCTGCAGGATCATGTAATTGAATTCGAGGAAGGAGAGGCCCTTCTCGTAGCGTTGCTTGAAGCATTCCGCCGAGAGCATGCGGTTCACCGAGAAGTGGACGCCGATCTCCCGCAGCACCTTCAGGTAGTTCAGCTCCTTGAGCCAGGCGCCGTTGTTGACGACGATGCCCTTGTCGGGCGAAGAGAAGTCGAGGAACGGGGCCATCTGCTTCTTGAAGAGCTCGACCCGCTGTTCGATCACTTCCTCGGTCAGCATCTGCCGCATCTCGCTCTTGCCCGAGGGATCGCCGACCATCGCCGTGCCGCCGCCGAGGACTACGATCACGCGGTGTCCCGCCTGCTGCCAGCGGCGCAGAGCGAGCACGGGCAGCATGTGGCCCACGTGGAGGCTGTCGGCGGTCGGGTCGAAGCCTGCATAGGCTGTGCGTTTGCCGCCCTTGAGGAATTCGCGCAGCTCCTCCTCGTGCGTGACTTGCGCTAACATCCCGCGTTCCTGCATCACTTCCAAAAATCCCATGGCGCTCACTCTCTCAACTAGGGTTCGATCGGACCCGTTTTATAAAAGGTCCCTCTCTCTGCTCGCAAGCAGTTCTTGCCCCATATTATGCTATAGTGGGCGAGATCTCGAACGAAAGTCTAAGGAGCCACCATGAGTACGCACTCTTCCGTCCCTCTTTCGACGCTCGCGGCTCCGATTTTCGTTCTGGGTCCGGCCTACAGCGGCAAATCGGAGCTTGCTCACCAACTGTGTTTGCCGCAGTTGAAGACAGCCGTGATCGGAACGGCGGGCCTGGCTGAGCTCGAAAAACGCGTCCAGACACTCAAGAAACAAAGACCCACGTCATGGGAACATATCGAAGGCCCCGGTCTGGAGCTGGCCGATACCCTGCGGAAGGCGGCCTCCTCGCATGAGCAGGTGCTGGTCGATTCGCTGAATCAGTGGCTGGCGAACCTCCTGCTCGAGGGCATGAACAAATACGATCTCCAGCAGCAGGAAGCGCGCATCGAACACGAATGCAAAACGATGGTCGAGACGATGAGGCAAACGCGCTCGCGCATCGTCATCGTCAGCAGCGAGATCGGGGCGGGGGTTACGCCGCCTCAGGAAGTGGCGCGATTCTTCCGGCAAATGCTGGGGCAGAGCCATGTGATGATCGCTCGTGCGGCGACCACGGTCGTGCAGGTCACGGCGGGCATTCCCTCGATCCTTAAGAGCTGAGGGGCCGCTTGTGCGTCAATGAGATGAGTGTCGCTGTTTGGCTTCACAATTTTGAAACTCCGCAAATTTTTCCTCAGTGATTCTAAGTACTCATTTTATCAGCGCTTCAAACTAACAAATGTTCTCCCACCAAATTTCTTTTAGGCTGCTACTCTTAATGCAGTTTTAAAAAAACATGCGGGAGAGTGCCGATGAAAACGCCATCGAAGCGCGCAGGACTCGTTGCGTCTTTTTTCTGGGTTTGGTGCAGCATTTTGGGAGTTTTTACCCCTGTCTTTGCTGCCAGTTGGACACCATCAACCTCGGAGGAGAACGGCGCGAACAGTCCCGCCTCCTGCCCTAATGCCCTTGTCACAGGGGTCAAATGCACAGGTCGTTACTGCGATAACGTCAGCCTGCAATGCGGGGATGCGGTGGCGGCTGACGGCGGCACCTGGAGCCCGGAATTCTCCGAAGAGAACGCGGCGGGCTACGTCTGCCCCGATCAGCAGATCGTGGAGGGCGTCCGTTGCAGCGGGCGCTACTGCGATAACATGTCCCTCCGCTGCGCGAACGCCCCGGAACTGCGCGCCGAGAATTGTTATTGGAAGACCGCGAGCTCCGAAGAGAACGGCGGCGAGAATATCTTCGGCGCCGGCACCTTCCTGAAGGGCCTGCGCTGCAAGGGGCGCTACTGCGATAGCCTCGAGGCCTACGTTTGCCAAAGCGGGCCGAAGGCCTGCGAGACGGAGGAGTGCAAGGTCGAGCAGGCGAAGCGTTTCGCGCCGGTCCTGAAGTTCGACAACTCGCAATTCCTCGCCAATAAGTGTTTTCCGAGCGATGCCGGCGTTTATTGGGACGCGCGCAAGTCGGGCGATAAGGAACGCATCTGCAACGAATCCCCCGAGAGCCTCACCAGCGGGCAAATTCCCATCTATTACGCCTATCAGGATTGCAGCGGGGATTCGACCGTGATCATGTACTGGTTCTTCTATGGCTTCCAGGATACGTGCTCGCCCGGCCTCGGCTCGCACAACGCGGACTGGGAACGCGTCGCGGTGAAGATCACCGGCGGCCGGCTGGATCGCGTGATGTACTTCCAGCACGCGGGGCATTATACGAAAAAGACGAGCGGCC
>JASLCY010000081.1 GCA_030151925.1 Oligoflexus sp. | reverse complement strand
GGGTATGGCGAGTTTAGCCAGCGTTCGGGTGAGGGAAAGCAGCGATACGCGGCTGTCGGGCGGGATGTGATGGAAGACGAGGCTCGCGCAGAGCAGGGTCGTGAGGCCGAGATAAAGCCAGACGGGATAGGTCTCCTGCGGCACGACCAGGATCGCGACCAGCAACGCGAAGAGCCCGGCGTGGAATCGCATCACTCGGTGTTTATCGGTAGGCGTGAGCATCGTATAAAGAGTCGCGACGATGAAGGCCCCGGCCATGGTATTGCGATGCCAGATGCGGGGACTGTCGAACAGCAGCAGGCCCCCAGAAGCGATCAGCAGGCCGTAGAGCAGGGGAGCGGAACGGATGAAGCCCTTCCAGAACCTCCAACCGATGCCGAGCAGGCAGCAGAGTATGAGCCAGGGCTGGAGCGAGGTCGCGAGGCAGCCTATGAGGCATGAAAAGACGAAAAGCCCGAGCGGTCTGATGGTGTTCATGCCTTCTCCTGAAAGAGCGCGATGGCCCTAAGGGCGGCTTTGTCATGCCCCTCGCCGAGATTCCGGTCGAGGCGAAAACGCGGGAGCGTGAGGCTATAGGGCCTTTGCTCGCGGCTCATATGCAGGACCCAGAGCGTGAGTTGCGAGAGGCGCTCCTCCACGCCGCCCTGCGTTTGTTCCCAAGAGAGATCGAGGGCTTCCCGCGCGTGCTGCGTAAAGTCCTTGAGCAGGAGCTCACGGCCGCGCGCATAGGCCTTCCAATCCACATGCTTCAGCGAATCACCCGGATTATAACGCCTATGCCCGACGAAATCCTCGTTCTCCGAGCTTCTGAGGCCGGCTCCGTCCAATCCTTCGGGCAGCGGCGCCAGTCCCTTCGGTTCGGGATAGACGATCAGCTCGGCCGCGACCTTTTCCCAGCGCCAGGTGTAGAAGAGCCCATAAATGCCGCGGGAAAAGAGCTTGATGCGGTTCAGGGGATAGACGCCGCGCTTCGGGCAGTTCAGGAGCAGCTTATAGGACGTTCGTCCGGCCACCTCGGGCAGAGTCGCCGGCGAGCCTGCGCCGAAGCCTTTATCCGCCGCGAGCATGAGGTTGTAGCAAGGCTGCTCGGACGGGTTGATGAGGGTGAGGTGCAGTTCGCTTGTGCCGCCGGCGGGCGTGTAGTCGCAGCGATCGACGTGAACGTCGAGCCTGACGAGATTGGAGTTCGTGTGGATCATCGCGACGAGGCCGAAGGTGATGAGGGTCAGGCCTACGGCGTGGAACGGCGCGTTGTCGCGGAAATAACCGAGCGCGAACACGTCGACGATCAGGAACAGGAAGGCTACGCCGTAGATCGTCGGTATGATATAGGGTTTGTGTCCCTTTCTCTCAGGGAACCTTAACTTTCTTGAGAACATCGCGGGCTCTTTCCTGACCCAATTGAGGGTTCATTTCATCGCCGCTGACGAGTCGATGGCCCATGACGGCGACGGCTGAGAATTGCACGTCCTCGGGAGTTACGTATGATCTTTCGTCGAGCCATGCCAAGGCCTTCGAGGCGTTCAAAAGAGCGAGCGAAGCGCGGGGCGAGATGCCGTGCGGCAGGCGGCGCGTCTCTTCCGCGAGATCGACGATGTAGGAGAGGACGGCGTCAGCGGCCTTGACCGCCTTCACCTGCTCCTGGATCGAGAGTATCTCCCTGGCCTCCAGCAGCGGGCTCAGGGAAGCCTGGGCCTTCGCCTGCGCGAGGATCATCTTCTCGGCTTCCCGAGTCGGGTAGCCGAGCTCGAGCTTCATGAGGAAACGGTCGAGCTGCGACTCGGGCAGCGGGAAAGTCCCTATGCTGCGGCGAGGGTTCTGCGTGGCGATGAAAAAGAACGGCGGCTCGAGCGGATGCGTCTGGCCCTCGATCGAGACCGCCTGCTCTTCCATGGCCTGGAGGAAGGCGCTCTGCGTCTTCGGCGAGGCGCGGTTCAGCTCGTCGCCGAGCACGAGCTTGTTGAAGATGGGGCCGGGCTGGAACACGAAGCCCTGCTTCTCGCGATCGAAGATGCTCACGCCGATGATGTCGGCGGGCAGGAGGTCGGAGGTGAATTGTATCCGGGAGAAGGGCAGGTGCAGGAGCGCCGCCATCGTCTTCGCGAAGCTCGTCTTGCCCATGCCGGGCTCGTCCTCGAGCAGCAGTTGCCCGCCCGCGAAGAGGCAGGCGAGCGCGAGACGGAACTGGTCTTCCTTCCCGATGATGACTTTCGAAGATTCCGCGAGGAAGCGTTTCAGCATGCCGTATTCCAATGTGGGCTTAGACAGCGGGTTTAGCGCCCATGAAGCAGTCGTGTTTCTCGAGCTGGGAGATCGCGTCGAAGGCCGCGATCTTATAACCTTCCGCGAGGGTCGGGAAGTTGAAGATGATGTTCTCGGCGAACTCGTGTATCGACATCTTCGTGATCATCGCGACCTGACCGATGTGGATGAGGTTCGCGGCGTCGCCGCCCACGATGTGGAGCCCGAGGATCTTCTGCGTGTCCGCGCAGATCAGCATCTTGATCATCCCGTAGCTGTCGCCGCGGATGTAGCCGCGCGCGATCTGATCGTAGCGGGCGCGCCCTACGACGTAGGACCTGTCCTGCTTGATCAGCTCCTCTTCCGTCACGCCTACCGACGACATCTCGGGGATGGTGTAGACGCCGAGCGGGTAGAACTCGGGGAAACGCACGTTCTTATCGCCGAAGGCGTGGGCGACGGCCACGCGGCCCTGCTCGGCGGAGGTGCTGGCCAGCGCGGGCGGGCCTATCACGTCGCCCACCGCGTAGATGTTGGGGACGCAGGTCTGGAAGTTCGGGTTCACGAGTATGGTCTTGCGTTCGTTCGTGTGAATGCCGAGGCGGTCGAGGCCCATGTGCTCGCTGCTCGATTCGCGGCCGGCGGCGAAGAAGAACACGTCGGTCTCGAAGCTGATGCCCTTGAAGTAGGACTTCACGCGCGGGCCCACGAGCTCGAGGCGCTCGAGGTCGTGGCCGAGGTGGAAGACGACGCCGAGCTGCTCCATGGCTTTCTTCAGTTCGTTCGCGATCTCCTGATCCATGAACTGCATGATGTGCGAACGGGAGTCGATGATGGTCGTCTCGACGCCTAACGCCCGGAAGATGCAGGCGTATTCGCAGGCTATGACGCCCGCCCCCCAGATCGTCATCGACTTCGGCAGGCTCTCGAGGCGAAGGACGTCGTCGGAATCCAGCACGCGCCAGCCGTCGAAGGGGATGTTCGAGGGGCGCCGGGGCTTGGAACCGGTGGCGATCACCACGAACTTGGCCTGGAGGAGCAGGCTCCGGCCGCCCGATTGGTTCACGCGGATCTCGGACGGGCTCTCGATATAAGCCGCGCCGCGGATCACGGGGATGCCGCTCGCATCGAGCTGCCGGTGGATGATGTTCTCCTCGTCCCGGCTCGCGGTCGCGGCCCGCTCGCGGAGCGCCTGGCTCGAGAGGTTCTGCGACATGCGGGTGACCCAGGCGTCGCCGACGTGCGATTCGACGTTGCGCAGGGCGTCGAGCACTTCGCGCATCGTCTTCGAAGGCAGGGTCCCGGTGTGGATCCAGGCGCCGCCGAGGCGCTCGGGATGCTTCTCGATGAGGGCGACCTTCTTCCCGAGCTTGGCCGCGTGAAGCGCAGCCTGCACTCCGGCGGGGCCGCTGCCGATCACGATGAGATCAAAGTTTTTCTCGTGCATGCGCGTCCTCATCTTCTGCTAAAATCCCTGGTATCCCTAATGAACCGAAGGCCCTCTATGAACACGACTTTGCTGTTTCTGCGAATCCTTCCGCTTTTGCTATACATTGCGGTCGATTATTTCAAAGGCTTCAAAGCGGGCATCTACGCGGCCATGATCTCGACTGTCGTCATGCTGGGCTATGATTATGTTACCACCGGAGCGCTGGACCAGTTGGCCCTAGGCGAAAGTTTCCTAATCGTGGCGATGGGCGTCCTCAGCCTCAAGCTGCAGAACGATCGTTATTTCAAGTTCCAGCCCGCGGCGGTCGACGTGGTGATCGCGCTCGTCTTCCTCTACTTCGAAGTCAGGCACAAGCCGCTGCTCGTGCAGTACCTGCCGCAGATCGAGGCCCTGCTCGACAAGAATTCGACCGATCCGAACATCAAGGCCCTCATCTCGCAACTCCACTCCGAGCAGATGCGGCTCGTCCTGCAGAAGCTCGGCCGCATCTATATCGTGGTCTTCGGCGTCCATGCGGCGATCATGGCCTACGCCGCGAACCATCTCTCGACGCCCAAATGGGGACTGCTCCGCTTCGCGATCTATCCCGCGCTATTTATCTCAGTAATGATAGCTGGGATCACGAGCGCCTTATAAGGGATGTGGCTGCGTTTATCGGTCGGCTCCGCTGCTCATTTGCCACAGGCAACCCTACGATCGCTTCGCGATCTCTGGGCCGAGTGGGACTCCGCTGCTCGCCTCCCTCGCGCCTTGCCACATCCCTTATAAGGCGCTCGTGCGAGGTAGGCAGGAATGTGCGAGCTGTCATGCCCTGCGATTTGTCCTATACTGATGTTAGAGGCATTTTAAATTTCTAGTCTTCGGGACTGCTTATGCTCAACTCGGATTCGCTACTCAAGGCCCAGATCGCGGCGAAGGGCGTGGAAACGGACGGCAGCGCGTTCGTCGCCCAGCACTACAACAACTGGAAGCTCGGCCTTCCCTGGGAAACGGTCCTCCCTCACCCCAGGCAGATGCCCGCGATCATCGCGGTCGGCGGCGGCAAGGGCGGAGTCGGCAAGAGCATAGTCAGCGCGAACCTCGCGGCGACGATCGCCCAGTTCGGCTTCCGCGTGCTGGTGGTCGACCTCGACCTCGGCTGCTCCAACATCCATAGCCACTTCGGTGTCTCGATGCCGAAGAAGACCCTCTCCGATTTCATGCTCACGCAGCGACTCGGCTTTCGCGATATCATGCTCCCGGCGTCGATACCGGGCGTGGCCTTCGTCGCGGGCGGCAAGGAAGAGGCCTGGTCGGAATACATAGAACGCTCGAGCGATCATATGCTTCCCCTCTGGCAAGCGCTCGTCTCCTGCCGGACGCAATCGAGGGTCGACGTCGTGCTCCTCGATCTCGGCGCCGGAACCTCCCGGCACACGATGGACTTCTTCAGCACCGCGAACCTCGGCCTCGTCACCGTCCTTCCGGAACCCACATCCATCGAGAATGCCTACAGTTTCTTTAAGATGTCCCTCTGGAACCTGATCGATAACCTCGGCCGCCGCTACCACCAGCCGGAAGTCGCCGCCGATATCAAGGCCGCGCTCTCCACCATGGTCGGCGGCTCGCTCTCCAGCGGCTACTCGCATTGCTTCCGCGAGCTCGCGCTCAGCTATCCGCAGTTCGTCCAGGACCTGCAGAGGACCATCGGCGCGCGCTGCATCGGGCTTCTCGTGAACCAGGCGCGGGACCAGTCGGACATCGACCTCGGCACCTCCATGGAACACGTCTGCCAAAAGTATTTCGGCTACCCATCGAAGTCGATAGGCTATCTGAATTACGACGACGCAGTGCTGAAATCGATTAAAAATCGTCGTTTGCTTGTTTCCGAATTTCCCCATAGTATGATTGCTAAACGGCTAAACGTCGTCGCTGCACAGTCCCTCAAAATTCTTGGCATACAACGGAGAAGTTGATGATCGGCCAGCAAGCAACAGATAGCAACGCCGCGGGCGCAGCACCTAAGGGGCCGACTTATTACGAGTTACTCGATGTGCCGACCCATGCGTCGCGCCTTCAGATCCGCGAGTCTTACATTCGCATAAAAAATACATATTCGACCGGCAGCCAGGCGCTCTACTCGCTGGTGTCCGAGGACGAAGCGAGCCGCATGATGGAGCAGGCCGAGGAAGCCTACCGAGTCCTCGACGACGAGCTTCTCCGCAAGGAATACGACGATCGCCTCGGCATCCAGCGCGAACCCCGCGCGGCCAACGAGGTCAGCGCTTTCGTTCAGGCGGAGTTCGCGCAGACCAAAGTGCGCCGCACCCTGAACGAGGCGGACGAGGATCTTACGCTCTGGAACAGCTCGAACCAGGAAGAAGCGCAGCTCCCCCGGACCCGTTCACCGAATTCCTACACGAAGATTAAGAAGTTCGCCGCGCACGCCTTCGACGGCGAGATGGTCGAACTCGTGAAGGGCATGCAGGCGGAGCCGCTGCTGTTCGACGGCAAGAGCCTCGTGCAGCTGCGTGAGGCCGTGGGCGTAAGCCAGACTGAGGTTCAGGAACGGACGAAAGTCTCTCTGGAGTACATCAAAGCCCTGGAGAATAACGACTTTCAAAAACTCCCGTCTCTCGTGTATGTTAAGGGCTTCATAAAGATCTACCTCCAGTATCTCGGGATCAAGGACAGCGGGACATTGG
>JASLCY010000241.1 GCA_030151925.1 Oligoflexus sp. | reverse complement strand
GGTGAAAGCCAAGATAGCCGAAGGTCGCTGGCACGTCGCGGGTTCGATGTGGGATGAGGCGGATGTGATGATGCCTTCGCCCGAGTCGGTGCTGCGGCAGATCCTCTACGGGAACCTTTATTTCGCCGAGCAGTTCCATAAGACCTCGGTCGACTTCATGATACCCGACAGTTTCGGTTATCCCGCTTCGCTCCCGACCCTTATCAGTCACGCCGGCCTGAAGGGTTTTTCGACCCAGAAGCTCAGCTGGGGCGCGGCGCGCGGAATCCCTTTTAATATCGGTCTTTGGCAAGGTCCTGACGGCAGCGAAGTCCTCTCGGCCCTCAACCCCGGCGCCTATGAATCGGCTATCCCCGAAGATCTCGCGACGCATAAAGAATGGATCGACCGGCTCAACGGCAATCCGCGTATCAAGGATGCTCCCGTCGACCTTCGTTATTATGGAATAGGCGACGCCGGCGGCGCTCCGCGCGTCGATGATGTGAAACACCTGGAGGCCGGTCTTCATGCTGGGGGCCGATCCTTCGAGATCAAAGCCGGCGCTAGCGACCAGCTCTTCCGCGACGCTGCGGATGCGGATCTTTCGGGTCTTCCCAAGACCGAAGGGGAATTCCTCCTCACCGAGCATTCAGCGGGAGTCCTGACGTCCAATTCCCTTATAAAACAAGCCAATCGTAAATCCGAGCACCTGGCGCGCGACGCTGAATACCTGGCGAGCCTCGCGAAGGTCCTGGGCCAGCCCTATCCGAAAGAGAAACTCAGGACCGCCTGGGAAACCTTTCTGCCGGCGCAGATGCACGATATCATGAGCGGCACGGCGATCCCGCGCGCGATCAAACTCTCGTTAGCCGATCACGCTATCGCGCAGAACCTCTTCCGTTCGGTGATCGAGAGCTCGGCGGGCATACTCGCCGCGCAGATGGATACGGCCGGCGACGGCACGGCTATCCTCGTCGTGAACGCGAGCGGTGCGAAACGCGACGACCTCGCGCGTTATAAGGTGGACGGCGGCACCGAGAACTATACGCACGTGCAGCTGCCGGACGGCAAGCTGTATCCCGTGCAGAAACTCGCGTCCGAGCCCGGGATCATACTGTTCCCCGTGCATCTCCAGCCGCATCAGGGCATGGTTTATCACCTCGTCTCCGGCCCTGATGCCAGCCCGAACGAAGCCGGCGCCAGCGCGCAGGGCCGGGTGATCGAGTCGGATCTGCTTCGGGTCCAGCTCGCCGCTTCCGGCGACGTCGCTTCGATCTTCAACAAGTCCACGCAAAAGGAAGAGCTGAAGAGTCCCATCCGCTATCAATTCCTCAATGAATATCCTACCAAGTATCCGGCCTGGAACATGACCTGGAAGGATAGGAAACGCCCGCCCAGGAGGTATCTGACGGCCGCGGCGACGATCGAGGTGCTCGAGCAGGGGCCATACCAGGCCGCTATTCGGGTCACTCGCGAGCAAGAAGGCTCGAAGTTCGTGCAAACGTTCCGTCTCACGCAAGGGCGTCCTGTTCTGGACGTGACGGAAGATATCGACTGGCACACCCATGATTCTTCTTTGAAAGTCGCTGTAACGCCCATCGTGACCTCTTCTTCGACCGATTACGATATGGGCCTCTCGGTCGCCTCGCGTCCGGAGGACGGTCCCAAACTCTTTGAAATGCCGGTCCATGAGTGGCTGGACCGAAGCGCCGGCGGCCGCGGCCTGAGCCTCCTCGATGCGTGTTGTTACGGAAGCGATGCGCCGCACGATGGGTCGATGCGTCTGACCCTGCTCTATACTCCGCACTCACGATTTGAAGAATACCGCTACAACGGTGAGCAGGATCAGGGCCATCATACTCTGCGATGGAGCCTTTATCCGCATGCCGGGACCTGGCGCGAAGCCGATACGGAGAACCTTGCCGACCAACTCAATTCGCCTCTGCTCGTCTTTAAGGTTCCCAAACACGCTTCAGGACCAGGCCCGCTCGGGAAGACGTATTCCTTCGTGAACGTCGAAGGCGCCCGGATCCAAGCCGTCAAGGAAGAGGAGAAGGGGCTCCGCCTCGTGCTTCGCCTCGCTGAGCGGCAAGGCCAGGCGCAGAGATTCAAGGTTTCGCTGCCCGCGCCTATCCACGGTCTCTACGCCGTGAACGGCCAGGAGCAGAATCTCAAGCCGCAAAAGTTCGAGGAGATGAGCTTCGAGGACGACATCGGAACCTACGGCCTCAAATCGTATGCTCTGACTTTCGCGACCGATATCGCACCGCCTTTCACCTCCCGCATCATCCCGCTTGCCTATAATGCCAAGGCCTTCAGCAACCGGGATCGGAGCGTCGCGGCCACCGGCGACTTCGCGACCCTGTCCTTCCCGGCGGAAGAATTCTCATCGCGTCTTGTCGATCGTGGCGTGATCTTCGAGCTTGCGCCCCACACGGGGACCAAGGCCGACGTCGTGAAAGCCTCGGGACAGCAGCTTGAATTGCCGAAAGGGCGAACTCTCCACATCCTCGCCTTCGCAGCCCAGGATCACGACGTTAAGCTCCAGATCGATGGCCGAGAGCATACTCTCCATCTCAATAAATGGCATGGGGCCATGGTCGATAAAAATCCTATCGCCGCCTTCGCCCACTACACTCATGGCAAGACCGGCAACCTCGTTTACCACACGGGCGCCATCTATCATTACGAGATCCCGTCGGGCCGTTATCTGACCCTGCCCGACGACGGTGATTTTTACATCGCCGCGCTTTCGGTTGCGAACGATAAACCCGTCCTCGCCGTGTCGCAGGAGGTTCCATGAAAACGAAGAAACGCGTCCTGGCCCTCAGTCCTATCTGGAAGATCGTCCTCTTCCTCCAGGTCATCGCCATGGCCTGGATAGGCTTCACGCACGGCAGCCCGCTCGAAACGATGCTTCAGGCTCATTCCGGGATCAGCGAGAAGTTCATCCTGCAGATCGACCGCAACCTCGCGGGTTTGCTCTGCCTGCTCGGGCTCATCATGCTGTGGAAGCCTTATCGCTGGGTGTTCCTGCTCCTGGCCGCGATCTATTTCTGCCAGGCCTTGTTTTCCCAGATGGTGGGAGGGTATGCTCCCGATCCCTGGCCGCTCCTGGGTTCAGCCGCGATCTTCGTCCTGCCTCTGGTCGGTTTCGCGATCGCCGACGAACTCTGGGCTCGGGTGCTGGTGCAGCTCGGGGTTTGGCTCACGGTCGGTCTTAACGCTTATCTCCTGATCTTAGCTTCGCCTTTCTATTACGATAGGATCGCGCAAGCCTCTTACGCCTTGCCTTGGCATACGCATCCCAGCTTGATCCAGGCGGTCGCCATCATCTGGGCTGTCCTTTGGGTTGCGACGCTCTTTTTTCCGAAGAAGGGCTGGGGACTCTTTCTGCTCTTCGTCTTTAATGCGTTGGCGGTGGTTTTTTATCTGAGGAGTTATGGAAGCGTTCTTTTACCGGAAGGGCTTCTGCAGTTTTCCTTGTTCCTCGCCGCGCTGTCTCTCTACCAGAGGGTGAGACCGATGAAGACGCGGCTTAGCTTCTAGAGCCTTTTGGTGAGGTAACCAAACGAAAAAAAAGATAAAATTGGTTACTTATGACTGAATAGTCATTCTTAAATCCCCCGATCATGATATAGTCGTTCTTCAACGACCATGATTGGGGTTTCTATGAATCGTTTTGCTTTGGGCAAACTGCTCCTGCTTCTCTCTATCGCTGGGTCGCTTACCTATTGTCATAAGAAGGACGATTCGGGCTCGGC
>JASLCY010000238.1 GCA_030151925.1 Oligoflexus sp. | reverse complement strand
GAAGCGCGGAGCTGCGAACGTTTCCAGATACTGGCCGAAGGCCTCGACGATGCCGACCTCGCGAGCTTCTATGCGCGGCTTTCGCGTGAAGAGGCCGGCCATTACATGATATTCTTGAGAATCGCGCGGCATTATTATGGCGAAGCGGAGATCCAAAAGCGTCTCGACGAACTCTTGGACAAGGAAGCGGAAGCGATGCTGTCGGCTCCCCTGCGCTGCGCCGTCCACTGACATCGATCATAGAAGGAACTCTTCATGGGCCTCAAAAGTCTGTTTTTAGAGCATATCGCCGTCCTGCAGAAAAGGACCGCCGAAGTCCTCGCCGAACTGAAGCTCGATGGGCTCGTGCTGGGCGCGGGCGCGCCGCAGATTTATTTCGAGGACGACCAGGACGTCGCCTATCGCGCGAACCATCATTTCCGCCACTGGTGCCCGGCGGAAGGGCCTTCGCACGTCGTGAAGGTCGTGCCGGGCCAAAAGCCCCTCCTCAGGCTCTATAAACCCGCCGATTTCTGGTATGAGGTGAAACCGCTGGGGCAGGAGTTCTGGCTCGATGCGTTCACGGTCGAGGTCTACGATAAGATCGAGGATCTGTGGAAGGGCCTGCACGCCGGCGGCCGCATCGCTTATCACGGGCCGGATATCGAACTCGCGAAGAACGAGGGCCTGCACGTCGGAATCGAGGAGCTGGTCAGCCGCCTCAACTGGAACCGCGTGAACAAAACCGCCTACGAGCAGCAATGTCTTGTCGATGCGACGCGTACCGCGGCCAAGGGCCATCTCGCGGCGGAACGGGCCTTCCACCAGGGCGGCAGCGAGCTCGACATCCACTTCGCTTACCTGCAGGCGACGCGCGCCCGGGAAATCGACCTGCCCTACGAAAGCATCATAGCCCTGAATGAGAAGGGCGCGTTCCTCCATTACGCGGAGAAACGCGACGACGTGCACAACGGCAAGGTCCTCCTGATCGACGCCGGCGCGAACGCCCGCGGCTACGCTTCGGATATCACGCGGACCTACGCGACGGAGGACGCGCCTGAGGAGTTCATCGCGATCCTGAGCGACATGAGCCAGATGCAGAAGGATATCTGCGCTTCGGTCCGCCTTCACACGCGCATGAGCGATCTTCACATCAACACGCATGAGCGCATCGCGCAGCTGCTCATCAACCACAAGATCCTGCTCGGCACCGACGCCGCGCAGGCGGTGGCGGACGGCCTCACGCAGCCCTTCTTCCCGCACGGGCTGGGCCACATGCTCGGCATCTTCGTCCACGACGTCGCCGGCCGCCAGGCGGACCCGCAGGGTTCGCTGACGCCGATCGATCCGCGGTTCCCCAAGCTCCGCACCTCGCGCCCGCTCGACCTCGGCACGACGGTGACGATCGAGCCGGGGCTCTACTTCATCAAGATCCTGCTGGAGCCTTTCCGCAAGGGCGACCACAGCCGAGTCTTCAACTGGACGCTGATCGACCGGCTCATGCCCTGCGGCGGCATCCGCATCGAGGATAACATCGTGATCACCGAGGACGGCGTTCGCAACGTGACGCGCGAGTTCCTGCCTTGATTGTCGTTTGAAACGGATCGGACGACCCTAGGCTGCCTGTCAGGCTCCTAGGGTTTTTTTCATGGGGTCTTTGGGAGACGGGGTCGGCGAAGCAGAGGGTTTTTTATTCGCGGACTGGAGCTCCGCGTCGATCTCCTCAAGCCTGCTCAGGAGAAAGCCTTGCCAGCCGGGAGACGACGATTTTTCCAGGAGGACCTGGAAGACGAAGCGTTCGGTCTGCAGCCGGTTGAAGCCCCAGTACTGGCAAAGGTCGAAGGCCTGATCGGGGCTCAGGCGCGCCTTGCCTTTGCAGATGGCCAGGAAATAGGAAAGCTGCACATCCGCGGCTTTCGCGAGCTTGGACCTATAACCCTTGACGGACGCGTTGCGCCTGATCATCTCGTTAAGCTTCTTGCGGTAATCGAACTTCGAATTTATAACGAGAGAGCCTGTTCTACCGACCTTCGCCTCAAGCGCCATGCGTGACCTCATCAACCATCCCAGACCTGGTTTCATAGGTGATTAATCATGCTTTTCATGCTTAGATAGTCGTCGATGCGCTATAGTCCGGTCAATAACATTAAAATTAAAATTCGTGCCAGAAGTTAAATGTTTTTATCAAATCGGCGCAAACTCCCTCCTGATGCCGCATAGAAAAAAACCGTTTTCCTCTTCGGCAATCGACTCTGGGCTTTGCCTCATCCCGCATGGGCCGAGGGGCTCGGTTTCTTCTGGCGTTTCCTGGGAGACGAGGCGCGCTTGGCAGGTGCTTTTTTACTCGCGGTCTGGAGTTTCGCCTCGATCTCCTTAAGCCTGGTCAGGAGGAAACCCTTCCAGCCGGGAGACGTTGATTTCTCCAAGAGGACCAGCAGGACGAACTGCTCGGTCCGCAGCTTATCGAAACCCCAGTATTCGCAGAGGTCGACGGCCTGGTCGGGGCTCAGGCGCGATTGCCCCTTGCAGACGGCCAACAGGTAGGAGAGTTGCATATCCGCGGCTCTCGCAAGCTTGGTCCTATAGCCTCTGACCGAACGATTCTGCTCGATCATTTCGTTGATCTTCTTGCGATAGTCAAACTTCGAGCTCGTAAAGAGAGGGCCGGTTTTATGGATCGTCTCGCGCACTGTCGCTGTCCTCATCAATCGTTTTCCGCTTAAATACTCCCCGATCGCCATGCCTCCCGCAAATAATAATAAATTCAAAAACACGGTCGAAAGTTAATCGAAAGTTAAGGTCGCCTCGGATGCGCGGGCTCGAAACCACTAAAAAAAAAGGAGTCCCGGGGGACTCCTTTTCGATATGATCGTTAGGTATTTGACTGTTCGTGAGGTCTCAGCGGAACGACTTCGCCCAGGTGAGGCCGAAGGTGTTGTCGCGGCGCTCGGCGCTGCTCGGGAGGACCATGAGGCTGAGTTTCGAGCTGGATTCCAGCTGTTCGACCTTCTTCTCGGCGGCCCATTTCGCGGCGCTGTCGTCTTCGAGCTCATCCGCGGCGGTCTTCGCTTTCGCGACCGCTTTGTGGTGATGCAGGGGATCCCATACCGCGTCCACGACGCTGAGGCCCCAGAGGCCTAAGAAGCCGACGAGGCAGAGCGAGGCTTCCTGGTTCGTCTTCTTTACGTAATCGGCGTTACGCGAAAGATAAGAGAGGGTCTCATCCGAAGCGGGTTCGCCTGAAGCGTTCACTTCGTTGATCGTCGCGGTCGCGTCCTTGTTGGATTGGCTGACTTGCGCTTTGCGATCCATATAGAGATAGAGCATCAAAGCCTGGCCGCCGCCGAGCACCGCGCCTTCAACGGTGTGTCCCTGACGGAATTGACCCACGCCGAAGGGCAGGAAATTCAAAGGGCTGTAGTCGGCTTTGCCGCTGCTCTTCTTCTTGGTCGATTTCTTCGACTTCTTGCCTTCTTTTTTCTCTTCAGCTTTCTTCTCGGCCGCCAATGCCGTCATCGGGATATTGGCTGCGAGCATACTGAAGACCATCATAGCCACTGCGATATACTTTTTCATTCTTGCCCTCGCGTAACAGTCTTGCCCCTTGTCGGTGCGGTGAAAAATTACTTAAGGCCGACGATGCGGAAAGTTCTGCTGCGAAATTAGGCATTAAGCCTTAAGTATCCAGGGCTTAGAAAGATAAGGATAGGAGGAGGTGAAGGGAATTCAGCAATTTTGCTGATTCATCAAATGCCGCTTAATGCATCAAAACTCGAAAAAAATTTAGTATTCCATACGCATGTATGGTAATTTTTAAACGGGCTATTTTCCGAGAAAATTTTTAAGTTACATTGATAAGCAAGCCTTGAATCCCGGATGTATTCATAGATGGAGCACGGATAAATGACAGAACTCGCTCAAGAAGGCAAAAAGAAGGCTAAGGCAGCCACCCAAGAGGCTCAGGACGAGAGTCTCGATCAAGATAACCGCGCGGGAGCCCAGTCTGGCGGCAAAAAGCTCCGTCTCACCCTCGTGGAAGACGAATCCAGCGGGCTTTACGCGTTCGCGCAAACCCTCAAAGAGCGTGGCGTGAAGAACTTCGAGCTCGGCGATATCGTGGCCGAAGCGCTGGCGACCGTTCCCAAGGAATGGTGGGACGCCAAGATCGACGAGATTACCCCGCTCGAGTGGAAGCTGCATGCCGCCCTCGAAAACCCGGCGATGCGCGAGAAGCTCATGTCGCTCCTCAACGGGCAAAAGTGAT
>JASLCY010000216.1 GCA_030151925.1 Oligoflexus sp. | reverse complement strand
GGCACTGGCCGGCCGGGTGATTGTGGTTCGTCGTGCTCACGGTGGATTTGTCGGGCGTGTTGAAGTTAGCTTTGCTGCCTTCCAGGGCCGCGAGCAGGTTCGCGAGCGACTTCGAGCCGATCATCGTACGGTAGCAGAGGTTCTGATCGGCTTCGTCCTGCCAGACCGCATCGCAGAGGGACTTCGGATAAGCTTCGATAGCGTTCCGCGACAAGGCGTTGGTCTCGGTCTGGTTCTTCCAGAGGTCGCGCGCGCAGCTCAGGGTCGCGAAGTAGTCGGCTTCGCCTTCGTCGGCGGCCCACGAAGAGACGAAGGGATAACCGCCGAGGTGGTGACCGATCTCATGGCAGAGGACGAGTGCGAAACCGTCACGCGTCGTCTCCGAGCGACGGGCCAGACCCCCAAACATATTGACTTCCCAAGTCGAACCATACTGTGTCGCATAGGCGTTGACAGTGGAGTCATTCCAGAGGCGATTCACTTGGAATGTTGCGCCAAAATTAACCTTGAAGAAGGGCTCATAATAAGCGACGGCTTCGTCGATAACTTCGTTGAAAACGTCTTCGGTCAAATTAGCGTCACGGAAATTATCTTCTTTATCCAGATGGTTGGGAGGGAGAAAACGAGCTTGGGCGACACCACCGAGAAGAGAAACAGCGACTGCGGTCGAGCAAAGCAATTTGGCTACCATCTTCATTCCTTACCAATATTTACGCATGATTTTTTGGGACTGTCGGAATTATATCTGGCCAGCCGGTCTAGACTATTTAGCATATGTAATGATACTGAGTGACCTTCTAGACACGCCTTTCAAGACGCGCCAAAAATAAGAATGGACAGCGGGAATTTTATGTGGGTCTTGTTGACTGGCATGATGATTCAGAACGGAAGGATGCTCGCTAGGCTCTACTTCTTCAGCCCCTTCAGGACGGGGACGAAAGCCGCCGGCACGAAGGGCGAAGGGTCGCCTCCGTTCTTCACCACTTCCCGGACGAGCGTCGAGGAGATGAAGGACTTCTCCGCGGCGGTCGCGAAGAACAGGGTTTGGATCTCATGCGCGAGCCGGCTGTTGATATGCGCCATCGGCAGTTCGTAATCGAAGTCCGCCGAGCTCCTCAGGCCGCGGACCAGCGAGGTCGCGCCCTCCCGCTTCGCGAAATCGACCACCAGCCCCTGGAACGTCTTCACCTCCACGCGCTTCTCCTTCGCGAAGGTCTGCTCGAGCGCCTTCAAGCGATCCTCCACCGGCAGGAACCCGGTCTTGCTCAGGCTGTGGCCGACGGCGACTATCACCTTATCGAACAGGCGAAGCGCCTCGCGGACCACCTGCTCGTGGCCTAGGGTGAAGGGATCGAAGCTACCGGCGAACACCGCGATTTTCGGCTGCGAAGGGCTCATGGATTCAACTCGCTTTCAGGCTCGGGCGTTTCACGGCGTTCGAAGAAGCTCACTACGATTTTGCCGTAAACCTTCTGTTTCGTCATCTCCCAGGCGTTGCCTCCGCCCTCGCCCCACTTCGCGAGATACTGCGCGGCCTCCTGGTGGCTCTCGACGACGACCAGCGCGTCGGGGGCCGCGATCCTATCGAGCTCGGGCGCGACCGCGGGCCAGTGGTCCATCAGCTTATCGTAAGGGGGATCGAACCAGAGTATATCGAAGCTCTGGGGATTTTGTTCCTTCAGGGCCTTGGCGGCGTTCATCGGGAAGATGCGGATGACAGGCGCCCGCTCGAGGTTCTTCGCGCGCCGCTCGACTTCCGCCAGGTTCGTGCGCAGGGCCTTCAGCGCGTCGGCGCCGGATTCGATGAAACAGGCGAGGGCCGCGCCGCGGCTCAGGGCCTCGATGCCGACCGCGCCCGAGCCCGCGTAGACGTCGAGCACCCGCGCTCCGGCGAGCCGCGTCTGCAGCGAATTCCACACCGCGCTCCGCACTTTGCCCGAGGTGGGGCGCGTGCCTTCGGGAGGCATCACCAGATTCATTCCGCTGCAGAAACCGGTCGTCAATCTCAGGCTCATCTCTTCCTCGCTCTCATGCCTCCAATGTAGTTGCGTGAGAACCCAGTTGTCCAGCCGAGCGTAAGGCCGCCCCAAATCGCGAAATTTCTTATGAACTTCGCATATTTGGGCTTGCATTTTGCGGGATTATAACTAAAGTATCGCTACTTTATGTCTCTTTTGGCGGGGGAAAAGCCATGAATATTCAACAGATACAGGAAGCCCGTGAGCTCTACGGCATCGATGGCTGGGGCGCAGGCTACTTTAGCATTGCCGACAACGGTAACGTCGTTTGCCACCCGACCGGAGAAGAACACCTGACGATCGACCTGCCCGAGGCGATCATGAAGGCCAAGACCCTCGGCATCCACCCGCCGATGATCCTGCGTTTCCCGCAGATCATCGATAACCAGATCGCCCGCCTCCACTCGGCCTTCAAGGAAGCGATGTGGGAATATAACTATCAAGGCAGCCACCGCGCGGTTTTCCCTTTCAAGGTGAACCAGCGCCGCGAATTCATCGATAACGTCGTCAAATACGGCCACAAATACAACTACGGCCTCGAAGTCGGCTCGAAGCCGGAGTTCATCGCGGCCCTCAGCTACGATCTCGCCCCCGAAGCCCTCTTCGTCTGCAACGGCTTCAAGGACAGCGAGTTCATCGACCTCGGCTTCATCGCCAAGGGCATAGGCAAGAACGTGGTCCTCGTCGTCGAAGGCCCGGACGAGCTGCAGATGATCATCGACCAGGCGAAGACCGATCCGAAGAACTGCCCGCACGTCGGCATCCGCGTGAAGCTCTACAGCCGCGGCTCGGGCAAGTGGGCGAAGTCGTCCGGCGAGAGCTCGAAGTTCGGCCTCACGACGATCGAGGTGCTCCAGTGCCTCAACATGCTCGCCGAGGCCGGCCTCTCGGACAAGCTCTACATGCTCCACTTCCACATCGGCTCGCAGGTCACCGAGATCAAGCGCATCAAGAACGCGATCAAGGAAGCCTCGCGCGTTTATTCCAAGGTCCACAAGATGGGCTTCAAGCCCTTCTGCCTGAACATCGGCGGCGGCGTCGGCGTCGACTATGACGGCAGCAAGACCTCCTTCGCCTCGAGCGCGAACTACTCGCTCCAGGAGATGGCGAACGACGTCATCTACGAGATCGGCGAGGTCTGCAAGAACGAAGGCACCGCGTGCCCGCAGATCGTGACGGAAAGCGGCCGCGTGATCGCGGCCTACCACTCGGTGGTCATCGCCGACGTCCGCGAAGTGCAGAGCACCGAGAGCTTCTCGTCCTCCGGCATGTACGATCCGCTCATCGACGTGAAGCCCCACCAGAAGGGCCTCGCGGAGCTGAACTACATCCTCGAGAACATCACCCGCAAGAACTTCGTGGAATACTACCACGACGCGATCGAATACTACGAAGAGATGTTCACGCTCTTCAACCTCGGCTACGTGAGCCTGCAGGACCGCGCGACCGCCGAGCAGCTCTTCTACCGCATCTGCCGCCGCGCGCTGTTCTTCTCCTCCTACGAGAAGCACCAGCCGGAAGAGTTCCAGAACCTCCAGGCCCGCATGGTGAGCAAGTTCCTGGCGAACTTCTCGCTCTTCCAATCGATCCCGGACTCCTGGGCGATCGACCAGCTCTTCCCGGTCATCCCCCTCTCGCACCACGAGAAGAAGCCGACCCACAAGGCGACCATCGTCGACATCACCTGCGACTCGGACGGCTGCCTCGAGCAGTTCATCGACCGCAGCGATTCGCGTTCGGTCCTCGATCTCCACTCGCCCTCGTCGAAGCCTTACTACCTCGGCTTCTTCCTCGTGGGCGCGTACCAGGAGAGCCTCGCGAACGAGCACAACCTCTTCGGCGCGATCAACGAGGCCGAGATCAACATGCGCGAGGACGGTCGTTGGGAAATCGCCAAGACCACGGTCGGCGACCCGATCGAAGAGCTCCTCACCAGCCGCAACTACGAGATGCCCCTGATGTGGGAGAGCATCAATCGCCAAATAGCGACCTCGGTCGGTAAGGAAGTCATTACCGACAACGAGGGCGAGGCTATTAAACGTAAATTGGAAGAGTATCTTGCGTCTTCACCTTACCTGAGAGAAGGCAAGTAATTCCGAATAGTTAATCGTTTCGAGGGGTCCCCCACCGGGGGACCCCTTTTCATTTTGCCCTCAAGGATTTAGCCGAGGTGCCGATCCAGATCTTAAGGACGTATAAAGTCTGCGGAATCAAGAGGAAAACTATGGGCATTAGCATACAAATGGTGCAACGCGAGGGTTGGGATCTCATCGGCTACGAGGGACCTATCGACGCTGAGGCCGAAGTTCACCTCGCGCAGCTGCTTCCGAAACTCGGCTCTCATATCGTCTTCAACTTTCGCAATACCGGCGCCGTGAACAGCTGCGGCGTGCGGAGCTGGATCAACTTCATGCGCGAGCTGCAGAAATCGCCTCGCCAGATCGTATTCCAGGAATGCACGGGCGACATCGTCATGCAGATGAACATGATCCCGAGCTTCAAGGGCAACGCCATGATCCAATCCGTGTTCGGCGTCTATATCTGCGACGCTTGCGGGCACGAGGAGACGGTGCTCTTCGAGGCGGGCAAGACCCTGCCGGCGAGCCCCGACGTCGAGCTTCCGGCCAAGCCTTGCCCCGAGTGCCAGGCGCAGATGGAGCTCGCGGAGATGGAAGAAGAGTACTTTGCGTTCCTCGCGGCTTAATATCTTAGTCAAGAAACAAGCTTAATAGGGTGGTTAAGCTTTATGTCACAAGCGGTCATTAAACTCGATACGAGTAAAGCGACGATTCAAACCGAGTTCGCGAAGTTTGAAGCGTTCGCGAAGGTATTGATCGACGCTTTCGTCGTCATCGATATCAATGGCCGTATCATCAAAGCCAACCAGATGCTGGCCCAGCTCGTGGGCCAGACCACCCGCCAGCTCCTCAAGGTCGAGAACATCGACAACATCATGACCTTCCAGGTCGATGGCGTGAAGATGGGCTTCAACGAGCTCCTCCAGTACGACAGCACCATTCGGATCGACGAAGTCACCGGCAACGTCTCGGGCCAGTCGGATCCCCTGAACCTCATCCTCGGCGTCCATCCTTTCATCGAACCGGAGTCCCGCCTGAAGCTGGGCGCGTTCATCCTCATCCGGAACGTGACCGCGGAGACGATGCTCCAGGACCAATACAAGAGCAAGGCGATCCAATCGATCACCGATCCGCTCACGAGCCTGTTCACGCGCGCCTACTTCGAGGAATTCCTCACGAGCCAGATCGCGAGGATGGAGGCGATGCCGCCGGCCGAGCGCTTCCCCATCTCGCTGGTCATGTGCGATATCGACTTCTTCAAGAAGATCAACGACGGTTTCGGCCACCAGGCCGGCGACCATGTGCTGAAGATCGTCGCCAGGATCATGAAGCAGAGCTTCCGCAAGACCGACGTCTGCTGCCGTTACGGTGGCGAGGAGTTCCTGGTCATCCTCCCGGCGACGAACGCCGAGAATGCGGCCGTCGCGGCGAACAAGCTGCGGAACGCCATCCAGAACGAAGTCATCACCTATGAAGACCGCCATATCCCCGTGACCATGAGCTGCGGCGTGGCCGCGATTCACGTCGGCACCGAGACCTACACGGAGACGATGGCACGAGCCGACCTCGCGCTCTACGAGTGCAAGCACAGCGGCCGTAACCTCGTTTCTATCCATGACGGCAAGGACATCATCGTCACCCCCCGCACCCCCACGTAACTCCGAAACAGGCCTCGGACGAGAGAGATCGGTTTACGTTGATTAACGGAGCCGATGACGGTTACTATAGAGACCGGTCGTCGCACCAAAGGGTCTGAGTTTCCATGAGCCGTCGGTCCACCTACATCTTGAGTGCCCTTATCGTCGTTTCGGGACCGCTGGCCGTCGCCTTCCGCAAGTCTTCGTTCTTCTTCGACGTCTTCTATTCGATCAAGATCCCCCGCCCGGGGAAGATGATCGATAAACTGCATAGTTTCGAGAATCAGGAGGCCGTCCTGAATTATTTGAACTGGCAGAATATCGAATGGGAAGTGACCGCGGAGAAGAAGGTCAAACGCAGCTTCACGCACGTGGGCCATATCGATAAGACCATCACCGCCGTCAACTATCCGTTCGGCGAGCAGAAGGGCACTCTGGTCCTCTCCTTCAACAACGACCGGCTCTATCGCTGCGTTTACCGCAGCCCGGCTTTGGCAGCGAGCAAGGCTTCGATCGAACGTTCCTCCGCACTCTCCCTTCCGCGCAACTCGCCCGCCCTCTTCGACAAGAACGTGACTCTCGAATGGCAGACGGCGCCGACGGGCGAGCCCTCCCTGGTCTGGCAGGATACCCGCCTTCTTCGCGAGATCTCGCGGCAGAACTGAATCACAGGCCGTGCGACAGCAGATAATCGAGGACGTTCGCGGTTTCGTTCGCCACGCGCGGGCTGACTTTGGGAAGGCCGGCGTTGAAGCTGAACATCTGCAGCGAGGTCCGATCCGATGGATCGGGAAGCAGCGGCTTGGTATTCCAGGTCTTGGACGCATACATATTCTTCGCGGCCTCGTCCGGGCTGAGCGAACTCAGATACTTCTCGGCCTGAGAAAGATGCGCAGCCTGATGGCAGCTCGAGCAGTCGGTCGTCAAAGGATTGTGGAGCCGCGGGTTCTCGAACGCATGGGCGTTGGGAATCGATGCCGCGGCATCGACGGCGATGGAGTCCGGCGAGGCGCTCTTGGGAAAGACCAGCAGAAAACTGCTGCCCGACTGCCGATTGGCGGAGAAATTCTGCACGCGCGGCGCCTCCCCTCCTGCGAGCGGCGGGACCACACCGATCAAGGCCGGTTGAAGCAGGCCGCCCGTCGTAGGGTTGACGGAGAGGGTGGTCATGCTCCACGTTTCGAAGTCGTTGCGCCTGAGCAGGGCGACGATCATCGTGTTATCCGCTCTCGCATAACGATGGATGATGCTGAGCGCCCCTTTGAGGTAAGGGCTCTGCGGGCCTTCTTTTTGAATGACGGGCTGCACCGTGAGAGGCATCTCGATCGTATCGAGGCTGCCCTCCCTGTGCATCGCCCGCAGCTTCGTGAGGATGTCCCTGAACTCGGTTTCCGACAGATGATGGACCGTGTGGATGTTCTGATCCATCGCGAAGGGTCCCAGCTCGCGGGTTTGCACCTGCCAGATGATTCGCAGCTGCCTGACGCAGAGCTGGTCGTCGCCCTTCGCCTGCAGATCGTTCGGGCAAGGATCGATCCGCATCGAGGCGACCTGGAAGGCCTTGAGGTCCGTGGCCGCGAAACGGCCCGCAGTATCCGGGGTCGTATCACCGGCCGGGCGGTTTTGGAGATTGTTTGCCAGCTCCTGTCCGACCCAGCCCGGGATAAAACCCGCGCTGCCGGTGTTGGCCACCGTCTCGTCGAAGCTATGCGGATCACGTGCGCCGGCAAGGTTCGGCATCTGAGCGAGGTAAGCGGGATTCTGATGATTGGGGAAGAGGATCGAGACATCGTTCATGCCGAGGCCCAGATCGCTCTTGGAAGGCCCCGTATCGCCCTTCAGGGAGGCGAAGGTCCCCAGCGTCTTGCAAGACGTGAGCAGCAGCGAAATCAGAGCGAGGGAAACCGGGATACGTACAGGCATAATTGAAAGACCTCTCCAAACAACCGGGACCGGATCAGGGCCTTATCGGCGTTTGAAGAGGTTGCATAAGTTGGTGTTTCGAAGAAGAAAACTTTCAATCCGGTAATTTTTCGCAGATCGCTATCTGCGTCGTCGACGTCGGATTCTGCGTGGCGATCGTCATGGGGTTCGTAGGGTAATCGCCGACGTTCGCATAATACGCGACCGTGGACGTCCTGGTGGGCGTATCGACCCAGACGGTGAGGTATTTCACGACGAGCCCCAGCACGAGGGTCGCCTCGCTGTTCAGATAGAGCTGGTGGCGATAGAGGCTTTCCAGGGTGCCCTGGCTGATGACGCGGAAGTTGCCGAGCTGCGTGCAGTAGGCCTCGGCAGCGGCGAAGGTGTTGGAGCCGGAGGGAACCGCCCTCACGACCTCGGCGCCCGTGATCCTGTCGATCACATGAGGCTGCTCACCGGGATTCGCGGAGATGAAGGTGATGAACGTATCGCTCAGCGCGGGAGCCGGCGCCAGGACGTCTTTGACTTTCCCGGCAAAACTCGCGGGCAGAGCGTCGAACTTCGGCAGGATCAGGTTCACTTCCACTTCCGCATTGGCGATGGCCTGCCTCGTCAAGGCCGTCGACGGTCCCTCGACGCGGA
>JASLCY010000190.1 GCA_030151925.1 Oligoflexus sp. | reverse complement strand
CCGCAGATGACGATATCGCTGACGTTCAGGATATCGACCGCGTATTCGATAGCGGCGCCGGCCGAGCTATCGTGCGGGACGTTTTGGGTCTCGAAAGGAGCGACCATGTTACCGACGTTGCGGATAACGAAGAGATCGCCCGGTTCGGTGGAGGCGAAGAGGTTGGCCGCCATGCGGCTGTCCGAGCAGGCTATGAAGAGGGCGTCCGGTTTCTGACCGAGAGCCAGACGCGCGAAGATCTCGTAATAACTGGGGGCCAGGTGCTCACGGAAATCAACTATGCCTTGAATCAGTTTCCGCATGGGTAAACTCCGTCGTTTTATTTTCAAGTCACTCTACTCATTTTTGGTGGTAAGGGCAAGGGCCGTTAAATACACGCAAACACTAGAGATTTCTACTCTGAGTTGAAAGGGCGATGAGCCAGAGTGCCAAGCAAGATCCAAAAGGGAGTGGCCACGCCCAGCGTGCTGTCGACCGTCAAGGCCGTGATTCCATAACCGATTATGGCCATCAGCAACGGCGAGGCCCAGGCGGCTTCACCCGCTATTTTTAAGCTCTTCATCGCACGCCTGAGAGCGGCTGCCCCGAGGAGCAGAAGCAAACACAGTGCAGGAAGACCGTGCGCAACGGCAAAACCGATGTAGCTGTTGTGCGGTTTATCGACGATAGCATTCGGGCCGAAATTCGCCATGAGGACCGGATCGTTGTTGGGGAATTCGAACGGAAAAGCGCCCGGGCCATAGCCGGTAACAAGCGTGTGGGCCAAGATCGGCAGGCTATAGGCCCAGATGCGGCCGCGGGACGAAAAAGCCTCGTCGGCTATCGGCAAAGGGAAGCGTTCGGCGACCCGCGGCTTGATAAAGGCGCCCGCGTATCCTAGGCGAAAACCGCGAGGCGTGACGGCGATGTCCTGGCCGTTGATCGTGAGGATCGTAAGAGCTCCGAGGCTGTGCAGGCTCAACGGGAACCCCTGATAACGCGCATCCTGAAAGACGACCCGATCGCCCGCCACAGCGAAGATGAGCGGTTTGAACGTGAGGTCCATGAATTTCACGCTGCGCGGCGCTCGTTCGACCAAGAGGCCCCAGGGGCCGATCGGGCTATCGCCTTCCATATGCAGGCGACCCTGATCGAGAGAGACGCGTGTGGTGGTGAAAGACGGAGGATGAGGGGGCGAAGCCGGTGATGCGTTCGAAGCCGCTGAAGCCGGACCGCCTGCAGCTGAGGCTGGATCCGAAAATCCGGCCAGCACGGGAGCATCCAGGAAATGCGTCGGCGTCAGCTCGAGCGGGATCGTCGCCAGACGCGCGCTGGTGAGTGTGTCGCCGCGGAAGAAGAAGCCCCACACGAGACCGTGGAGCAGCGCTAAAACCAGGCCTTTCCTGAACCAATCCCGTCTCGCGCCGAAGAAGGCGCCACCGAGCAGGATCATGAGGATAGCCAGACTTCCTCCCAGGAGTCCGGCCCGCGACAGGCTCACGAGCAAAGTCGCGAAACCGAGCAGGGCGAGGGCAGCGGACGCCAGGCGCGGCAACCAGCGTTCGTTCACCAGGAAAAGACCGGCAAAATAAGGCCAGAGCAGAGCGCAGAAGAGGCCCACGTAGTTGGGATTGCCGAAGGGCAGAGAAGCCGCCCGGAACGCACCGAGATAATCGCTCGAACTGCCGTCGGGCCGTGCGAGGAGCCACCCTCGCCAGGGGCTCTCGTTGATCCAGATGAGCCCCGCGGCTTCGCTGAGGCCAAGGATCGCGACGATCAGCAGAGCGAGGCCCAGCATGAGCGGAAGCCCTCTTCGTACGGCGCGAATAGGGAGACGGCGCGCGGCGAAGAAGAGAGCGCAATAACAGATATCGGCCCGAATATCTTCGAAGATATAAGGCACTCCCGACCAGGCGAGAGGCGAGTAGGCGGAGGTGAAGGCCGAGACCAGCATCAGCAGCGCGATAATCGCCAGCCCAGCGTCCCAACGATCCAAGCGCGGCCTCTGCGCGAGCGCCGCGAGGAAAGCCGCGCTCGCCAGGGCGTAAAGCTGTTCGCCTTTGATCTTCGAGAAACCGTCGATGGCGGGATTCGCATAACCGAGCAGGAGATAGCTCGTAGGGATAGGCACGACGATCAGCTTCATCGCGATCGGGACGAGGACGGCAGCGAGCAGTATCGCTGCCGTCATGATTCTGAGGAAAAGTTTTTTAGAGTCCAATGTAAAGCGGTGCCACGAAAGTTGAAGGCGCTGGTTGGCCCGATGGCAGGCTGTAACTCGTGTCCACGGAATAAGCCGAGAACGTACCGAACGAACTCGTCACGCAACCGCTGGTATTGAGGCGAGCGAGGAACGTTCCGCTCGCCGGCGATTCAGAGCCGCTTGCACGGAGGTAGGCCGCGCCCGAGACGAGGATAGCTTTGGGCATCGGTTTCGTCTTAAAGAAAGGCTGTCCGGTACAGGATGAGGTCTTATAGTAGAGCTCGCCGCTGCAGGTCGCGTTGGTCGCGCAGAGCGGGTTCGGCGCTGCGGTCGCCACGTCCACACCGAGGAAACCGAGGTTATTGTCCGTGCTCGTGCCGATCTGCAGGATGGCCGAAGAGTTGGTGAGACCGAGGAGTATACCGAGTTTGGTCGGAGTCGAGTCATAGACATAAGTCGTCGGTCCCGCGGCGCCCGTCGCACCTGTAGGACCGGTTGCGCCCGTGGCGCCGGCCGAGCCCTGAGGGCCGGTGAGATCGATCACCGTCCAGCCCGAGGCCGAGCAGTACTGGAACTGCTTTAATTCCTCGACGTAGATGGTCCGGCCCAGATCCGCTTTCCCGCAGGACGGGATCGTCGTGCCCGTAAGGATAACGTCGACGCCGATGTGCAAAGGCAGAGTCGCGGCGAGCTGCGTGCGGGCCACGACCTTGTCGAACAGGACGACCTGGAACCAGCCGAAGTATTTCGAAGGGTAGAGGACGTGGTTCGCTTTATCGAAGGTCAGATCCGACGCCGGGACGAAGCCGACGAAGTTTTCGCCCGTCGCTTGCACCTGGATCCTATAAACCACGCCGAGGCGGGCCCGCGTGTCTTCACTCACGCTCGTGAGGGACAGTCCGGTGGGCAGGGGCAGGGCTATCGTCATCGGTTTCAGGAGATCGACCGGCGTGCTCGGAGCGATCTCGACCGCGCCGCCCCTCTGGGAGACCGTGGTCGACGAGAGCGAGAGTTCACCGGTGAGGACGTCGCTTTCGATCGTCGCGCCTTCCTTCAACGTGATGTTGTTCGCAACCGCTAGGCTGCCAGGAGGAAAGGCTACGGAGACATCGCTGATATTGCTGTCCGCACTCGCGGAAACGAGTTGCGTCGTCGCTGAGTTCGGATCATAAGCCGCCGTGACTACACCGTTGGCGTCGGAATTCACGGTCGCCTCGGTGCCCGCCGGCAGACTCGCGCTATAAATAGGGGGACGGCGAGGAGCATTGGAGCATTGAACGAGAGTCAATGTGCACAATGCCGCTAGGCCCCAGCTCAAAGAGCGTTTCAGACTCTCCATAAAGACTCCCATTTTGTGGTGCGATTCAGGCAAATTATCATAGGCCAGCCGCTTTGCAAAATAAAAAGTCCAAGAAGGGCGGCGGTCGTCTCGCGGCTTGGAAAAAATCTCGCGAAAATCCTTAACGGTTCTTCGGACGGGGGCTTGCCGGCGGCGGTTACAAAACGCGCCGATCGCCGGCCCAGGGCTTTTGTTAGATTCGAACCACCAGCAGGGATGGGATTTCAACTGTATTGAACAGACGAGGCTAGCTATGACGGCTTTTCGCTCTTCATGGATGATTCAATGGACGATCGCGGGAACTCTCCTCAGCGGACTTTGGGGCTGCAAAGGATCGGAGCGGACCAGCGACGCGGCGTTTGATTCGGTTCGGCAGATAGCGGTGGACGGACTTATCACGGACGGGACGCTCGATACCACGGCGAGCGACGCGGCCGGGCAGGAGGCGGCGATACGCGAACAGATCAAATACGCGGTCGGGCAGCTCAACGGCATGGGCGGGGTTTACGACTGGCAGCGCATGACCGTCACGGGCATAACGTCGGTCGCGAGCCCGGACAATCCCGGCCATTACACGGTGACCTACGGCGCGCAACTCCTGATCTCCTGGCCGCGCGAGGTGAGTTTGCCGAGTTCGCTCACGCTGTATCTGCCGGCCGGTGCGAGCCAGGCCTTCCTCCAGACCTTCCTGAACGATCAGGACACCACCAAACGCTGCCTGATGACCGATGGGCACGCAGTCGATACCAGCAATGCCTGGTATTATTATAGGCCGCAGAACAAGGACTGCGAGATCAG
>JASLCY010000155.1 GCA_030151925.1 Oligoflexus sp. | reverse complement strand
CCGAAGCGAATCCCCATGTGACCGAGCTGAATTCCCTGCTGGCTATTTATCATGACGATCTGTTTCTAATCACGCGGCTGAGCGAGCGGCAGTAGCTTGAAAATATGGATGAAAATTCGACTTTTTGTCGTTTTTCTTAAGTCCGGCTTAAGGAGCGCCGATGAGTAGGGGACGCCTCTTCCCTTGTCACGGACTACAGTCGGGATCAGAACCATGAAACAAAAACAGATCAGTGCCTTTTCTGCTTTGTTGCTCGCTTCCAGCCTCTTCGTCGGATGCGTGGTGAAAGGCACCGGCAGCGAACGCAAGACTGGTGCCGCAAGCGGCGCCTCCGATGAATCCTCAGGCGATTCGGGCGATGCGACCGCGGCTGACGATAGTTCGTCGGCCTGCCTGCGACTCGCCGCGAAACGTGCCGCTCAGTATAAGCTCGCAGACGACACGACCACCACCGATACGTCGACGACCGATGACGCGAGTTCGACCGATTCCGCGGACGCGACGACTTGCGCGGATTCCACCACAGCGGACGGTACGGACGGAACCACGACCGACACGCAGACCGCTCTCACCAAGAAACCTTGATCTTTACCTTCGTTCTGCCTAATCTTGCTTCGATTTCAAACCATCGGAGCAAGAAAAATCATGCGAAACCTCGATGTTCTGGTCATTGGTGCGGGCCCATCTGGCTGCGTCTCAGCTTCGATTCTGCACAAGGCCGGCCTCAAGGTCGCGGTGGTCGAAAAAGAAGTATTCCCCCGCTTCGTGATCGGTGAAAGCCTCCTGCCTCGCTGTCTGGAGGCGCTCGCCGAAGCCGATCTGCTCGAAGCGGTCAAAACCTGCGGTTTCCAGGAGAAGTTCGGCGCGAAGTTCATGCGCGGCGACGAGGTCTGCGACTTCAATTTCTCCGACCAGTTCACGCAGGGCTATACCCACGCTTATCAGGTGCCGCGCGCCGAGTTCGATCTGGCCCTGGCGCGTGAAGTGCAGAAGAAAGGCGTTCCCGTCGATTTTAAAACCGCGGTGACGGGCATCGCGTTCCACGATGATCATTCCATCACGACCGTCGTGAACGAGCAGGGCGTGACGGAAGAGATCAAGGCGCGTTTTATCGTGGACTCCAGCGGTTACGGTCGGGTGATCCCGCGCCTCTTCGATCTCGACCAGCCTTCGAACCTCCCTTCGCGGACCACTTATTTCGCGCATCTTACCGATCGCAATCGTCTGGATTTCGAAGAGCCCAACCGCATTACCATAGTCTCGGTCAAGGAAGGCCTCTGGGTCTGGATCATCCCCTTTTCCAACGGTCATACTTCGGTCGGCTTCGTCGGCGTCCCGGAGTTCTTCGCGTCCTATCAGGGCACTCCCGCCGAGATCCTCCGCGAGCTCATCGAATCGGAGGCGAACGTCGCGCGGCGGTTCGCCGACCAGGACTTCGTCCTCGAGCCCCGCAAGCTCGAAGGTTGGTCGGTGACCACCCACAAGTTCTACGGCCGAGGCTTCGCCCTCACGGGGAACGTGACCGAATTCCTCGATCCTATGTTCTCATCGGGCGTAACTCTGGCCACAGTGTCAGGAGCACGTGCGGCGAATCTTGTGGTCAAGAGCCTGCAGGGGATCCCGGTCGATTGGGAAGAGGAATACATGAAGCCGACGATGGCGGGTGTCGACGTCTTCCGCACCTACGTCAAATCTTGGTACAACGGCACTCTCCCGGCCATTTTCTTCGGAAAAGTGTTCGACCATCACTTCAAAAACCAGATCTGCTCGGTTCTTGCCGGTTATGTTTGGGATCAGGAGAACCCTTTTGTCACCAAACATGACAAAGCCCTTACGAATTTGGCGGAGTATATTCGACTCCAACAAAATTCCTAGTGCCTCTCCCTCATTTGGCCTCGTCGAGTCCGATCGGGGCCTCTGCTCAATCGCTTGAAACCAATTATGAACTGACATAAATTCAAGAATCCTTATCCAAGACTTGGGTATCCTTGAATACGTCAATTTGAATTTTTCGACCGAGGTTATTGTCATGACGATCGATGGGTTGGTCTTCGAAGTGAAAAAGCTTCTGCTCGAAGTCTCCAATTTGCCCGACACGACTCCCGAGAGCCTCGACGCGAACACTTCGTTGTTCGCCGAAGGCCTCGGCCTTGATTCCATCGACGTCCTCGAGCTCGTCGTCGCGCTCGATAAGCGCTACGGCCTCAAGATCAAGAACGACGAGAAGGGCCGGGAGGTCCTGCGCGACGTCCAGAGCATCGCGCGCGCCATCCACGATAAAAACTCCGCTGCGATTCAGTAGGGCAAGCTTTGAACGACACTCGCAACATCGCTATGACTTCGACGGCCCTGGTCTCCTCCCTCGGCACGTCTCCGGAGGCGCTTCGGCAGAATCTCGCCGCGGAGCGCCGCGGCCTGAGCTATTCGCATCGTTACTCGGACCGCATCGAGAGCCCCATGGGCGAGATCCCCTGGCTGGAGCTCGGCATCGAACCGTCGCAGCGCGATGATTCCGACGGCCTCATGCACGAAGGCTGCCGCCACGTCCTGCGCGACCTCGGAGCGCGCTCGGGCGTGTTCGAGCGCACGCATCCGGGGAAACGCGGGCTCTTCGTCGGGACGACCACCTCGGGCATCAACAGCTTCTTCGAAGCCGCGAAAACCGTGGACGCCCGCGGCATCGCCTTCGACCGCAGGCTGCGGACGAACCTGCAGCAGTCCTCCATCGGCCAGAAGCTGGCGAAGGAATTCAACATCCGCGGGCCGGTCTATACCTTCAGCTCGTCCTGCGCGGCTTCCGCGCAAGCCTTTGTCATGGCGCATGACGCCGTCCGCATGGGTTGGGTGGACAGCGCGGTCGTGCTCGGCGTCGATATCCTGAACCTCGTGACGATCTATGGTTTCGAGGCCCTGCAATTGCTCGACAAGAACTATTGCCGGCCTTTCGCGGCCGAGCGGGCCGGCATCAACCTGAGCGAGGCGATCGTGGCCGTCGTGCTCGAGCGCAGCGAGTCCAGCGAAGCCCATACGCGCGTCCGCTCGTTCGCGGCGCTCAGCGAAGCCCATCACATGACGCAACCGGCGCCGGGAGGCGAGTGGATGCGCATCTGCATGGAGCGCGCTCTGAGCCGGGCGAATCTGGTGCCGCAGGACATCACCTATATCAATCCGCACGGCACCGGCACCCTCGCCAACGATCAGGAGGAGGCGCGGGCGGTCGAAGACGCCTTCGGCACGACCGAGCTCATCCATCCGACGAAACGCTTCACCGGCCATACGCTCGGCGTGAGCGGACTGCTCGAGCTCGTCATCACGTCGTTGAAATTGGAAGAGGCCGCGTCCGGCGCCTTCCACAATTGTTACGGCATCAAGAACTCGTTCGGCTTCGGCGGCGCCAACCTCAGCATCGTTTTGGAAAGAGGCGGCCTATGAGCAACGTTTACCTCAACGCCGCCTTGAGCGCCGACCTCAAAGGCCCGCTGCATCCGGGGCTGAAGAGCGTGCCCCTGCTGCGCCGCATGACGCCTCTGCAGAAGGCGGTGATGAGCGTGCTCGCCAAAGCCCTCGAGCGGCACGGCGAGCTTCTCGAGCAGCTGAAGGCCGTCGAGGCCCCGATCTTCTTCTCGAGCGCCTATGGCGAGATCGGAGCGATGCTGCGCGTCACCCAAAGCATAGCCGCTGAATCGCTGCCGGTCTCACCGAAGGATTTCCAGCATTCGGTGCTGAACGCGGCGATCGCCTACCTCTGCATGCAGGAGAAGTCGCATCAGGCGGGCTTCGCCATCTCCGGCGGCTTCGAGTCGCCCGATCTCGCGCTGCATCTCGCGGCTCGCCGCATCGCTTCCGGGCTCGATACCGCGGCGCTCATCATCCATGCGCACGAGGACGTGACCGCCGGGGGAGAGGACGCGGCCGCGGAACTCCTGATCCTGAGCAACGACGATAACGCCGAGACCATCGCGAGCCTCGGCGAGCTCGATCAACGCTATGATTCCTTCATCATCGACCTTTATGAAGGGGACGCGGCGGTCTACACGGAAGAGACGTTCGGCGGCGGCATCCCCTGGCTGCTGAAGGACGAGCGGCCGGAAGCGCATCGCCGCGTGCGGAACGCGACCGGGCTGGAACTCATTACGCGCTGGCATCTCAAAGGCGCGAAGGCATGAGGGAGGAGCATCGCCTCGAACCCGCGAAGCTTCTTCCGCACCGAGGTCCCATGCTGCTGATCGACGCGATCACCAGTCTGGATCACCAAAGGGTCGCCGGGACCGCGCGCACGACTTTAAGGGCCGAAGCGCCTTATTTCGCCGAGGGCCGGTTCAAGAAGCACTGGCTCATCGAACTCGCCGCGCAGGCTTCGGCCGCCATCTCCCAGGCCACGCGAGCGGACGGCGAGGGCAAATCGCTCTTCGGTTATCTCATCAGCGTCCGGCAGTTTCAGATGAAGCCGGACCTCGAGCTCGCGCCGGGCGACGAACTGGGCTTCGAGGTGGTGTTCGACGTGCAGATGGCCCCGGTGGGGCAGAGTCGGACGATCGTCACGTTAAAGGATGTGATCGTGGGCGAAGGGATCATGACCTTCTTCCGCGAGGAATAAAGGAGCTGCTTATTCGTAAGGTCCTCATCACCGGTGGAAGCCGAGGCATAGGTGCTGCGATGGTTCGCGCGTTTCACGCGACCGGCGCGCATCGCGTGACTTTCACCTACCATAAGAATCTCGAGAAGGCCCTGGCGCTCATCGAAGAGCTGGGTTCGCCCGCGTCCGTGCGCGCCATCCCCCTCGATCTCGGCGATAAGGCCTCCCTGAAGGCCGCGATGGAGAGCCTGAGCGCCGAGGAGGAGGGCTATGATATCGTCATCCACAACGCGGCGGTCGCGAGCGATCAGGCCTTCTACTTCCTCGAGGAGGAGCAGTGGGAGAACGTGATCCAGACCAGCCTCAACTCCTTCTTCTACATCAATAAAGCCGTGCTTCCGCACATGATCCAAAAACGCTGGGGCCGCATCATCGTGATGGCCAGCGTATCGGGCGAAGCGGGCCAGCGCGGGCAGAGCAACTACGCGGCGGCGAAAGGCGCGGTGATCGCCGCGAGCAAATCGCTCGCGCGGGAAGTCGCCCGCAAGGGCATCCTCGTGAACGCCTTGAGCCCGGGCCTGATCGAAACCGATATGACCGCGGACCTGCATGTGAACGAGATCCTGCCGCTGATCCCGGTGGGCCGCATGGGGCGCGCCGACGAAGTCGCCAAGGTCGCCGTCTTCCTCGCGTCCGACGACGCCTCCTATATCAACGGCACGGTCCTGCAGGTGAACGGAGGCCTCTACACATGACGTCTCCGCGGATTGTGATCACGGGCGTGGGTTTCGTCAGTCCTCTCGGCGAGAGTTACGAAGGCATACTCACGGCCTTGGACGAAGGGCGTTCCGGCGTTCGTTACGTCCCGGAATGGGAAGACGCGAGATTCGGCTTTCGCACGCGCGTGGCCGCGCCCTGCGCGGACTTCCAGGAGGCCCGCATCGATCGCAAGCTCCGCCGTTCGATGAGCCGGATCGCGATGATGGCGAATGCCGCGACCGATTCCGCATTGAAGGACGCGGGCCTGACCGCGGCCGAGATCCAATCCGAACGGACCGGCATCTCCTATGGTTCGTCCTTCGGCGGCACCAGCACGATCGAGGATTATTTCCGCGGTTACCAGAATTCGGGCGTGCTGATCGACGGCGTGGGCGCCACGACCTTCCTCAAGATCATGCCGCATACCTGCGCCGCGAACATCGCGATCAGCTTCGGCATTCCGGGGCGCATCGTCGCGAGCTGCGTGGCCTGCGCATCGAGCACGCAGGCTTTGGGCTACGGCTACGAGGCGCTGAAGCTCGGCGTCGTCGATCGCATGGTCTGCGGCGGGGCGGAAGAGCTCTCGCCGACGGTCGCGGCTATCTTCGACGTTTTGAACGCGACCTCCACCAGTTCGTCCCACGCGCCGGAGAAAGCGGCGAGGCCCTTCGACAGGACGCGCGACGGCATCGCGGTCGGTGAAGGGGCGGGAACCTACATACTCGAGACCTATGAATCGGCGCAGGCGCGCGGCGCGAGGATCTACGCCGAAATCCTCGGTTTTTATACCAACAACGACGCCACGCACATGACCAACCCTTCGGTCGAAGGCCTTAGGAACTGCATGCAGGGCGCATTGACGAACGCGGGACTCGCGCCCGAGGCCATCGATTACATCAACGCCCATGCCGCCGGCACCCAGGCCGGTGACAGGGCGGAATCGCTCGCTATCGCCGGACTCTTCGGCGAGCAGCCGCTCGTGAGTTCGATGAAGGGCAACTTCGGACATCTTATGGGAGCCGCCGGCGCGCTTGAGCTCGCCGCCTGCCTCGGGATGCTGCGGACGGGCGAAGTCTATCCGACGCTGAATCTCGCGGAGCCCTTGCTGGAGGACGGCGCGATCCGTCATGTGATGGGCGGCCGGAGAAAGACCGCGCTCCGGACGATTTTGAAAAACAGTTTTGCTTTCGGTGGAGTGAACGCGTCGATCGTCATCCGCCGAGTGGAAGGATGATCATGGCCGCTACGAACCCCGCGATCGAAGAACAGGTGAACCGAATTTTCGTCGATCTGTTCGAAGTCTCGTCCGCCGATCTCAGCGCCGACAAGAGGCTGTTCGAAGACCTCGGGCTCGATAGCCTCGATGCGATCGATATGGCGATCCGCTTCCAGAAGGAATTCAAGATGAAGCCTTCCAACGCGGAGATGCAGTCCCTGCGCACGGTCGGCGATATCTATGCCCTGGTGGGGCGTTATGCGGCCAGGTCCCGCGAGGCAACCCTGGGATAAGGCCGAGGCGATGGATAAGCTGCGTTCAGCACTCAGGACTCTCTCGCTCTTTTATCCCGTCGTGGTTCTGCTCACTCAGGGGCGGAGCTTCTTTTTGCCTCTGACTCTCGCGCTCGGCGCTATCCTGGCCCTCGCCCTGATCTCGCGTTTATCCGGAGGCCTGCGGTATGCGGCGGCCGCGGGCCTGCTGCTGCTCATCGTCCTGCTCGCAGGCGTGGCTCCGGATCGGCTCGTCCGGGTCTATCCCTTCCTCATGTCGGCGAGCATGCTGCTCCTCTTCGCGAGCACCAAAAATCCCGAAGATAACCCTATGATCGGTCCGTTCAGAGCCAGGGTCCTCGCGGATCCCGCGCTGCTCGCCGCGATGCATCAGGCCAAGGCGGTGTGGGTCATCGGCCTGGCTGTGAACACCGCGCTCCTCGGCGGCCTGCTGCTCCAACCCGATTTTCAGATCTGGCTGCGATTCGCCAGCTTTTATTCGTACATCCTGCTGGCGGCCCTCTTCGTCGTCAGCATCGCGGTCGTCGCTGTTCGCAGGCGCTCGGGCGTTCGGAAAGCAACGCCCGATCTTCGCGGAAGGAGCGCCTCGTGAATAAAGCGCGTTATGCTTTGCAGGTCGCGAATTATATCTACGGCTTCT
>JASLCY010000154.1 GCA_030151925.1 Oligoflexus sp. | reverse complement strand
CACCAAAGCTCGCTCTTCAAACTCACCTGGATGGCGAGCGACAACAGCGGCGGGAACTGGAGCTTCGGCCTGCGCCTGGTGCAGCCGGCGGCGGGAACGACCACTCCGCGCCTGGTTAAACGCCAGGAGAATTTCAAGGTCGAGACGTTCACGGTCTCGCAGATGTCGCGCGGCTTCCCTTACACGCCTTTCGACCTGAGCATGAACACGCTCGACTATTGGTACCGCGACGGCCGCACGGATAAAACCCTGACGAGCGATACGGCTAAGGATGCCGTGAAGCAGCTCATCGATCTGTCGAACCCCGACGCCACCTCCTTTAACTTAGGCGGTCGCCTCGGTGCCTCGTGCGCAAGCTGCCACACGCGCGATCAAACCGAGAAGGCCGTTCGCACCCGTACGGGCAAGACCTATGAGGAGCTCGCGGCTCTCGCCGGGACCGCGGCGCCGAGCGTACCTATGTGGGACCCTATTAAAAAAGCGGTGGAGAAGCGGAACGACAACAACCTGAGAAACTTCGGTTACGGCCCGGCCTCCACTCTCGGCGTGAGCCGTCGAGCTATCAACGAGACGGAAGCCCTGCGGCAGGTCCTGAACGATTACTTCAAACCTGGCCAAGCCGTGCCGGCCCCGGAAGCCCCTGCAAGCGGTTCGACGGTTCAAAGCAGTCTTTTCGCGGCGAATAATGCGGCCGCGGCGCCTGACTTCACAACCGAGGTCCGCCCCGTGCTCGAGGCTCGCTGCGGATACTGCCACGGAATCAAGAAGGCGCCTCTTCTGCTCGAACAAGAGACCGCCGAAACCTATAGCGCAGCGATCGTGCGTAATATCTGTACGCAGGTCCTCGCCTATCAGCACATGCCGCCCGGGAAGACCCTTCCCGGCGACGACAAAGCCCTTATCCTGCGCTGGGCGAATAGCCTCGCTCCGGACGAAGAGCCTTTGACCTGCGATCAGTAACGAGCGACGAACACGAGCTGCTGCGTATCCACATTCCTATGGGGGAGCGAAAACCTCTCTCCCGCGGACTGGGGTTCCAGCAGCTCGATGTTTTTGAAGCCGAGGTCCTGCAGGTCCTTCCGAATATCGAGCCGGGTCCTGTTATCCCGGATGAAGGTCTGGCCGCCCGTAAAGAATTTGAACAGCCTTTCCAAGAGCTTCCCTATCATCCCGGGTTTGGCCTGCTCGCAGGCCGGCACCAGGTCGAAGACCAGCGTTCCGCCCGCGCGGTCGGCAAAGAGCTTCGCGATGCGTTGGAAGAGGGCGCGTTGCTCTTCGCCGTCAAGATACATGAGCAGGCCTTCGATGATTACGAAGAGCGGATCTCCGGAGGCGCCGGGAGCGATCGTCTGCAGATCGAGGCTGGAGGCGTCGGCGCCATGCAGATGCCAGCTCTTGCGGTCGAGGGCCGTCTGGCCTTCAAGCGTTCGGGCGAGCAGCAGCCTTTTCCTTTCCACGACATGCGGCATATCCACTTCCACATACTGATAACCGGGTTTGGAAGAATAGGTCGCGCCGCGGCGGGAGAGCCCTGAGGCGATTTCGAGGACGAAGGGGATGCGCGCTTCTTCGAGGAGGCGATCGATCAGGATGTGCCTTTGCAAGAGGGAGTGGCGCAGCGAAGGCAAACGCGAGAAGAAGGGGCGAACCAGTCCCAGGAGCCCATTGACGAGCCGGAAGATGATTTGGCTGTCACGCGTCGCAAAGAGTGGAGCGTTGGGAAGCTCACCCCAGGTCCAAACTGCGGAGGTATAGAGAGCTGTAACGGAGAGGTCTTTCGCTTTCGTACTCATCGCGGCGCGCTCCTGTCTTTATATTTTTTCATGGGTGGTTCATCCACACGACATATTCGAAGCTCAGAGCCAAGGCCAGAAATTCATAATGTCCTTCCGCACCGACGCTCATCAACCTCTTTACGACGTATCCTTTGTTTTTGATTGATCACAGAAGTCGGAACTAGTGTTCACCCAGAATGTAGAAATTCTCAACTCGAGCATTTTATTCTGCGGAAAAAGTACGAATTTGTTCCGTCGTTTTATACGTGAACCCAGCCATTTCATCTTCAAGTCATGAAGATAGAAAGCTCCGTAGTCCACAAAATCCAAGGATTTTAAGGATTTTAAAAAACTGCGTTAAGCCTGGAAGAATTTTTATCGTGCTTCAAAAATGTCAGCGTCGCTCTGCAAGCATTGACCCGCGCGCGTTATGTTAAGAATCTTTTCGCGCATGCCTAAATGAAAGCGAACGCGCAAAGTGTGAAAGCGACAAAAAGGTTGCTACCAACCGCGCGGTAATTTTTTGGTCAGAACCAGACATAGTCTGAACTTGGTGAATTTTGACAGTGAAGTATTGCTCTTGACGTCCATCATATAGAGGTCATAACTTGCTCAGCAGTGACGCAAGACATTCATTTTAGAGGCCCTTATAAGTCGGGCCTGGTGCAGTGTAGGTCGAGTTCGACCGCTACAAAGATCGATGAGGTCGTTTGGACCTTGATTCGCTTCTACGTTCAGCCTGTGAGTGTCGTCGCGTGTGCGGAAGTCCGGTAGCTTTAGAGCCAAGAGAACTCAGAGCAAAATAAGGTAGTCCAAATTATGATGTTGAGCGCTGTCATTGGAATCTCTCCTTTAGAAACTCCTGATGCCTTGTTGGTCGAAGCCCTTGAAAAAGCAGGTGCGATCGGTGTTTTGGATCTTGGGCGTGATCAAGGGAAAGCGCGGGACGCTCTCGCGAAGCTAACGAAGCGTCGCCAAAAATCATACGGCGTGCGCATGGCCAACAGTGCAATCGTTGCGCCCTCCGAACTTACGGCCGCTGTGACGACTCTTATTCTTGATGCGGCCGATTTGAAGGCGAAAAACATTTCGTCTCTCGATCCCTGGCGCACCCAAGGCAGAAAAATCTGGCTCCAGGTTTGCTCCTATAACGAAGCCCTGGCCTGGGTTAAAGCGGACGGCGACAGACCGGACGGGCTCATCGTAAAAGGCTCGGAGAGCGGTGGACGCGTCGGTCCTTCCTCGAGCTTCATCCTCATCCAGGAAGTGCAGAAGCTCGGCTTGCCGTTCTGGGTCCAGGGCGGCATCGGCCCCCACACCGCGGCGGCCGCGATGGTCGGCGGGGCGGCGGGCGTCGTGCTCGATTCGCAGCTCGTGATGTTCCGTGAGAGCGCCGTCGCGGAAGAGATCAAAAAAGCCGTGAAATCCATGGAAGGGACCGAGACCCGCATCCTTCACGGCCACCAGGTTTATACGCGTCCGGACCTGAAGGTCCCGCATGAATCCGAGATCACGCGCGAAGAGGTCGAGCATCGTCTCGGCGGCTGGAATCTCAAAGAAAATCTCATCCCGGCCGGTCAGGACCTCTGCCTCGCGGCGGGACTCGCCGAGAAATACCTCAGCGTCAGGACCCTCGT
>JASLCY010000151.1 GCA_030151925.1 Oligoflexus sp. | reverse complement strand
CAGCATTCTGCGGTCAATTACATGCTGAAATCATTTTGGAAATCCCGGATGACGGGATCTTCAGCCTCACTTCGGGTGAACTCACCCTCGTCTTTTTTGAAGACAAAGTCTGGCAAGATTCGCAGAAGATGCAACCCTTTCTTAGCAAATCGACCGAACCCAACCTCTGCTTCGTCTGCACGGGCCCGGACGCCGCTATAGCGAACCTTCCCGAAGAGCTCGAAAACGCCAACTTCCGCTCGGTCTCGCTCCCTATCCGCCCCCAGCAGCTCTATAACGCCATCAAGAACTTCGCCCGCCTGCAGAAGCTGATGATAAAGGTGGCCGAGAACAACCGCGACGTCCGCGAGACCAACGAGAACGTGAAATACGTCCTGCGCGTGTCCCGCGAGCTCAACGGCGTGCGCGATACCAAGAAGCTTCTTTCCAAGATTTTGCAGAAGGCCCGCGAGATCGTCCATGCCGATGCGGGCTCGATCTATACGGTCGAGCACAATGATCAGAGGGAAGCCGACAGCCGCATCGTCTTCAAAGTCACGCAAAACGCGACGGTGGAGCAGGAGCTCGAGGAATTCTCCATCAAAGTCAACGACCAGTCAATGGTCGGTTGCGCGGTCGTGCACGCGCAATCCATCAATATCCCGGATCTCTACAAGCTCGATCCCGATCCGATGAAGAATCCCTTCCACGCGAAACACGACAAGACTTTCGATCTGCGCACCGGCTACCAATGCCGCTCGATGCTCACGATCCCCATGTTCGACATCAGCCACCGCGTGGTGGGCGTGATCCAGCTCATCAACCGCAAGAAAGAAGGCGTCGAGACCCTCAAGGGCCTCCAGGACTTCGAATCGGCCGTGACCGAATTCAGCCCCGCCGACGTCGAATACGCCGAGATCGTGGCCCAGCAGGCCGGCATCGCCCTCGAGAACGCGCTGCTCACGGAAGAGAAGGAGCAGCTCTTCGACGGCTTCGTCAACGCCGCGGTCACCGCGATCGAACAACGCGATCCGACCACGAGCGGCCATTCGTCGCGCGTCGCGAAGCTCACGCTGTCGATGGCCGAAGTCCTCAACGGCATCAGCCACGGCCGCTTCAAGGACGTCTCCTTCGACAAGCGCCAGATGAAGGAGATCGAGTACGCCTCGCTCCTCCACGACTTCGGCAAGCTCGGCGTGCGCGAGCAGGTCCTGACCAAAGCGAAGAAGCTCTACCCTTGGGAGCACGATATCCTCATCGAGCGCTTCGAGCACATCCGGTCGCGCTACGAGATCGAGTACCTCAGGGAATACATCGACTTCCTCACCGGCAAGGCCATCGTCCCGCCGGGCTTCGGCACCGAGACCTACCGCTCAGTGTTCGAATCGCGCCTCGCGGAGCTCGACGAGTTCCTGGGCTTCATCCAGAAGTGCAACGAGCCCACCGTCCTGGAGCAGGGCGGCTTCGATCGGCTCAAGGACATCTCGAACTTCACCTTCCGCGACTCGCGGGCGAAGGTCCGCCCGTTCCTCTCGGACCGCGAGCTGGAGGCGCTCAGCGTCTCGCGCGGCTCCTTGACCCGCGATGAGTTCGCGGAGATCCAGAGCCACGTGATCCACACTTACGAATTCCTCAGGAAGATCCCCTGGGGCCGCTCCTACCCGAACGTCCCGCAGATCGCCGCGAAGCACCACGAGAAGCTCGACGGCAAGGGCTACCCGAACGGCACGATGGAAGAGGAGATCCCGGTCCAGACGCGGCTCATGACCATCGCCGACATCTTCGATGCCCTCACCGCCTCCGACCGCCCTTACAAGAAGGCGGTGCCGGTGGAGAAGGCGCTCGAGATCCTGGATATGGAAGTGAAGGGCCACAAGGTCGACGGCGATCTGATGGAGATCTTCAAGGAATCGAAGGTCTACAACAGCGTTCTTGAAAAATCGGACGGTTGAAATTAGTCTGCGGTTATCCCTTTAACTCAAGGCGAAGGATAGCTGAAGGTGACGACCGAGCGAGACCAAGAATCTATCCTCACTCCCGATCTGCTGATCTCCGCCTACGCGAACGGCTATTTCCCCATGCCTCATCCCGAGACGGAGGAGATCTGCTGGTTCCACCCCGACCCCAGGGCCGTCATTCCCCTCGACGGTTTCGCTCTCTCCCACTCCCTCAGGAAGACGATGCGCAAGGTTCCCTTCGTCCTGACCATCGACCAGGATTTCGAAGGCGTGCTGGAAGGCTGCGCGGATCGCGAGGAAACGTGGATCAACGCCGAGATGAAGGCGGCCTACGTGAACCTGCATAAGCTCGGCCACGCGCATTCGATCGAGATCTGGCTCGACGGCAGGCTCGTGGGCGGCACTTACGGACTGGCCATCCGCGGCGCATTTTTCGCGGAATCCATGTTCCACCGGGAGACGGACGCCTCGAAAGTTGCCCTGTTTTGCCTCGTGGAGCATCTGAAGGCGTCGGGAATGAAGCTTCTCGAGGTCCAGTTCCTCACCCCTCACCTCAAAAGCCTTGGGGCCCTGGAGATTTCGGCGGAGGAGTATATGGCGAAGCTCGCCGAGGCGATAAAGGCTCCCGTAACGTTTCTAAGGCAAGTCTAATCTTTTTGGCGTAAAGTAAACGTCAGGCGGGGAATTTCGGCTCAACTCAAAGATCCCATTAAGTTTTGCTGGTCTTTCGGGCCGAACTTCATTAGGATCAGGCTCCGAATTCGTTCGCGACCGGATAAATACTATGTTTGAGGCGCCTTAAGGCCATATATTTAGGGGAGTTTATGCCAGGAGTAAGACTTAAAGAAGGCGATAGCGTTGAACGTGCTTTGAAAGCTCTGAAGAAGCAGGTCGAAAAGGCCGGCACTATCTCCGAGCTGAAAAAACGCCAACACTACGAAAAGCCTTCCATCAAAAGCAAAAAGAAGCAGGCTGCTGCTCGTAAGCGTTTGATGAAGCAGATGAGAAAGTTGGGCCTCGCCTAATCGGTGAGCTTTAACGTTCTCTTCAAGTCTCAGCGGACTGAACTCATCGAGAAGAACTCTCGGTTTATAGGGATTGGCTGTCATAGTCAGTCCCTAAATGAGTTTAAGCTTCAGAAAGAAGCCGTCCAGGCTGAGTTTCCCACCGCCAATCACGTCACATTCGCCTATCGCATCCTCGAAGGCGGCACCATCCACACCCGATTTCACGACGCTGGCGAGCCTTCAGGCACCGCGGGCAAACCTATCCTGATGCATATCGAAGGCCAGCGCCTGATCAACACCGCGGTCTTCGTCGTTCGTTTCTTCGGCGGGATCAAACTCGGCGCCGGCGGGCTCGTGCGCGCTTATGGGAATACCGCCCGCCAGCTGCTGCTCGAAGCCGATATCCGCCCCTACATCGTGTTCCGCGAGGAATGGATCGCCCTGCCCTATTCCGAGCAGAATCGCCTCGAATACCTCGCGAAGAAACTCGAGTTCGAGATCCTGGATCGCGAGTTCGGCAGCGACGTGAAGGCTTTGATAAGGATCACCGAGGAGACCTGGAAGGGCCTCCGCGAGGAGTGGCCGCAGGCCTGGCAAACGGGAAACTGAACCGTTTCATCGATCGAACCAAGGCAACGGCATCGCGTAAGGCACGGTCTTCGACGGGCTCTTGGCCTGCAGCTCCAGCGTCGACATCAGGAGAGCGGGCGCGACGGTCGACACGGGGATCGTGCCGGACTCCGCGCCGCAGAAACCGTTATCGACCTCGCAATCACGGCCGACGGCGATGATGTGCGAGAGGCTGCTGAGCGGGGTGCCGACGAAGTCCACGCCCTTCACGAACCTCTCCTTGCCGTTCGGGAAGACCTTCACCGCGCGCGTGATCTGACCCATGAAAGCCTGGAAATTATAGGCCTCCGTCTCGGTCTCGCCGCCTTCGACATCGAGCAGGATGATGCCGAAAGGCGCCTTCTGCCGCTTGATCTCCTCGATGAGCATCTGCTTGAGATCGCCCCAGGAATGTTTGCTGTGGCTCTCGATGATGAAGTTCGCCATCCGGCTCACCGGGCGTTCATCCGTTTGGTTGCGGGCATGGCCGTTCGATTTGTGCCCCTGCTTCTTCAGAGGGCTGCGCGTCGTCAGGAAGCCCTTCAGGACGCCGCGCTCCACCAGGACGGCCCGACCGGCCGCAACGCCTTCGTCGTCATAGGGATAATGCGCGAGCAGCGAACGCCCGCCGTAGCTTTTCAGCCCGGGATCATCCACGATCGTGAGGTCCTCGTGCATGATCTTCTGCTCGAGCTTGTCTTTGAAGGTGCGGCCCTCGGTTTCCGAGAGCAGGCGGTTGCCTTCGAGCCTGTGGCCGACGACCTCGTGCAGGAAGAGCCCGGCCGCCAAAGGCGAGAGCAGGACCGGCCCCGCGAACGAAGTCATGGGATCGCCGTCCTCCAGCGCCCGGATCGCGGCGACGCGCTCTTTGATCTCCTTCGTGAAGGCCTGGAGGCTCGGCAGCTCATCGAGCCGCGCGACGTGCCGCACGATCGAATAATCCTGGTCGATCTTCTTGGAATAGAACCAGAAATAGGCGTGCAGCGAGATTATCGTCTCCTGCCAGACGCGTTTTACGCCTTCGGAGCTCACGAAGATCTTGGTGATGACGTCGTGGTTGAATTCCACGTAAGAGCTCTTGATGTCCGGGAAGGCCTTGAAGGCCTCGCTCGCCTTCTTCAGGTAGCTTCGCCAAGCCTCCCGGTCGAGCGGCCGGTGCTGGCCGAGCTGCACGGAAGCGTCCTTCGTCATCTTTTGGAACGAAGGGATGCTGCGGTTCGGATCCAGGTAAGCGACGTCGCGCGACTTCTTCCCATGGAAACGCCCGACCGCGTCCCGGAACTTGCCGTCGGTCAGGCGCCAGAGGCAGAAGCGGAAGCTGTCGTCGTTATCCTCGAGCGGCAACTCGAGGAGCTCGTTATTCTCGTCGTCCGCCGCCCTCTCGTCGGTGCCGCCCTTGCTCGTCTGGTCGTAGGCATAGGTCCCGACGCGCACATCCGGGAAACACACGCGTTTATGATCGGACTTATCGAGGTAGATCGCCCCGTAGCGCGCGGCCATCGAGCTGCTGCGGAGGTCGCGCAGGAGATAGCTGATGAAATAAGGCTTGGGATGGCGAGGCGCGCGCAGCGATTTCATGGAGCGCTGGATCTCGGCTTCCATGCCGTCGATCAGCTTCAGGCACTGCGCGCGGGTGAGCATAGGTCGCGAGGAGGTCACTCTTAGGGCACTTTCTTATCGATGAGGATTTGAACTTGGGAGCTGCCGTAATCCACGTGCTCGGTCTGTCCCACGAGATCGCCGGGCTGATCGGGGCCGGCCACGCCGTCGAGATCGAAGCGCGCCTTGAGGCGGAGCTTCTTGGGCGGAGGCGCATCAGGATTCATGATCCGCAGGCTTTCCTTGGTCAGCGTGAAAGGGACTGGAACCGAAATATCGGCAGGAACCGCCTCCTTCATCGCGCCGAAAGGCATCGGCATGGGGCTGTCCTCGTCATAGACGATCACAAAGAAGTGTTCGACCTGCTTGGCGTCGGCTTTGAGGTCGTCCGCGATAGCGATAGTGCCCGCGGCGATCACAGGCGATTTTTCGCCCATATTCATGGCGCTGATCAGGGCCACCACGACAGCCGCCAAAACCACGAGAATGCCTACCCACTTCAAACCCTTCACTCTCCGCCTCCTCATCCTTTTTTCAGTCGAACCTAGTGACCTTACCCTTTTAATTAGGGTCTGCCAACGGCTTATCCGCCTTCATTCAACCACTTGATTTTATTTTATTAATTATCTTTTTTCAGGCGCCTTGGAAATCGTCCTTAAGAGTTCGCCCAGGTTTTCCGATAAGGTCAGAGGCACAAATGTGTCTGTCACAGGAGCTGTCGATATGTTTAGAAGACTAGGCCCGGCCAACCAAGGTTCCACGACCATGACCGCCGTAGCGAGCGTCACGGCATTGTCCCTCGGTTTACTGTACGTCTTGCAATCGACTCGTCATACGCAGCAGGCGGTGAACGACGCCATGAGCTCACGCGCCCGCGAGCTCGGCCTGAACAGCAACATCTCCAACCTCGCCCTGATGCGCAGCCTCCTGACCGACAGCCAGACGCCCGATAAAGCCTCGCATGAGCCGGCGATCTATCCGAAGAACTATTTCGCGATGGCCTGGGACCTAGAGAAAAATAGCAAATTCACTCTTCCCTCCGCGCAGACCGCGGGCGCGAGCGTCACCGTCCGCTCCTTCTCGCCGAACGAGGTGACGATGGACATGGCCGGCAGCGTCTTCACGCAGAAGATGAGCCAGCTCAATGCCCTGAACGATTCCCAGGTCCTCGAGATCGTCGGCTACAATCCGGATAAGTCGAACCCCTACTACATCTCTTCGATCGACGTGAAGGCTCGCCGCAACGTGACGGTCGAAAGCGCGAATAATTCCTCGAACCGCATCAAGGAAGTGACGACCTACGGCCGCATTCCGCTGAACGCTCCGGTGCCGCTGAGCATGCGCCTGCGCATCAAGGAGGCGAGCGCCGCCGCTTTCGGCGATAACTTCGGCACGATCGAGCATCCGCTGCCTCCGGGCCAGTACGTCCTGCAGATGTCGGCCTCGGGCGTCGTCCACCACGGTACGATCGAAGTCGGCGGCAAGACCACCGTCGTCGGCCTCGATAACAACGGCTCCATCATCCACGCCGCGAACAACGTGCGCGCGGATTCCGTGATCGGCGACACCGGCGCGATCAACCTCGTCGGCGGCACGGCCGGCTCGAGCAGCGATGAAGTCATCCAGGATCATCAGAACCATTGCGACCTCGACGTCATCAACGCCGATAACGCCGGCACCGGCTCGCCTTCGGTCGACGTCCATGCCCGGATCTATGCGGTCGACGGCCGCGAGGTGCCCGAGCTCGCCATCAACAGGACCATCTACATCGCATCGCCCGCGCCCGTCGCGAATCAAGGCGGCGGCATCGCCTGCGAGAACGCCTGCCCCGCTTCGACCCGCACCGCTTCGTACGACGCGCAGGGCGAGATTCGTCCT
>JASLCY010000100.1 GCA_030151925.1 Oligoflexus sp. | reverse complement strand
GTCGATGTTCGCATGATGCAGCCAGAACAGAGGATCCGTGGGCGAATCCGTGACGTTGCCCATGAAGCCGCCGACGGTATTATGCACTTCGTTATGCGGCACGTTTTCGAGCGAGCCGGCGGAGTTGCCGAGGAATATCATCGACACCGGCCGCCCGTGGAACGTGTAGAAGTCCTGGGTCGAGAGTATCGAATTGATGACCACCGCTCCGACCTTCGTGTCGGGAATCGTTTCGCCTTCCTTGAGCTCCCGCGTCGTCTGGAAAGCGGCTTCGGAATAGAATTCCTTCGGCACGCTCGGATTCAGGGACCAGTCCCAGTAAGGGACGGCGAAGGTCGGGTCCTGCAAAGCCACCTGGCAGGCGGTCTCGAAGTAAAGGAGATAGAGCCGGTGCCAGGGCAGGAGCCACCAGTTCCCGTGCTGGCAGGACTTCTGGTGCAGCAGGAGAAGTTTTTTCCAGGACAGGAAAGAGCGCGGATCCTCGGCGGGATACGTTCCTGTATCATTCGCTTTGAGCCAGGTCACGGCTTGGATATATTTAGCCTTGAAGTCCGCATCCTTCTCCGGGTCCCAACGTCTTCTCACCACGATGGAACCGGGGCCGCTCGCGGAGGCGATCGCCGAGCTTTGTCCCGTACCCAGGGTTCGGCAGGCGCTGATGAAGGCGGAACTGGATAAAAGAGTGAGAAGCGTACGACGATCGAGGGTGGTCATAACGATGCATCCTTGGCAAATTCATACGACTTGAACTATCCCAATAGGATACGGCCTCCGTGCGTCTTTATGCGACTTTTTTCCTAACTTTTTATCTCTTCTCACTTCAGCAGGAGTCAGCATGAAATCCATTCGTCCGGTCTATGTCGTGGGCAGCGCCCGCATCCCTTTCGCCAAGAGCATGACGGCTTATAAGGATGTGGGTCGCCAGGAGCTCATGACCGTGAGCCTCGCGCACCTCATCGATAGGTTCAACCTAGCGGGAAAGCAGGTGGGCGACGTGGCTCTCGGCGCTTTGATGAACAGCGCCGCGAACTGGAACCTCGCGCGCGAGGTCGTGCTCGGCACGCAGCTCGCTCCGGAGACGCCGGCCTACAACGTGCAAAGGGCCTGCGGCACGAGCCTCGAAACCGTCTGGCACACGGCCCTGAAGATCGCGGTCGGGCAGATCGATACCGCGATCGCCGGCGGCGTGGATACCAACAGCGACCTGCCTATCGAGGTGTCCCACAAGCTGCAGCACGCCCTGCTCGAATCGAACCAGGGGAAGACCGCGCTCGATAAGATCAAGCCCTTCCGGAGGCTCCTGCCGGTGGACCTCCTGCCCAAGCCCTCGTCGGTGACCGAGCCGCGCACGCGCCTCTCGATGGGCGAGCACACCGAGCTCATGGTGAAGGAATGGGGCATAACGCGGGAAGCGCAGGATCAGCTCGCGCTGCGGAGCCATCAGAACGGTGACAAGGCCTATAAAAACGGCTTCTACGCGGACCTGGTGTTTCCCTTCCTCAATAATGCGCGCGACCTCACCCTGCGCGGCGAGACCTCGCTCGAGAAGCTGGCGAAATTAAAGCCCGCCTTCGACCCGAAGGCCGGGAGCCTGACCGCGGGCAACAGCTCGCCCCTCACCGACGGTTCGGCGACGGTCTTGATCGCGAGCGAAGAGGCGATGGGGAAAAACGACTGGACGCCTCTGGCCCGCCTGATCGATTTCGAGGCGGCGGCGGTCGATTTCGTCAAAGGCGCCGGCCTGCTCATGGCCCCGACCATCGCGGTGTCCAAGATGCTCGAACGCAACGGCCTGTCCTTCGCCGACTTCGATTTCTTCGAGATCCACGAGGCTTTTGCGGGCCAGGTGCTGTGTACCCTGAAGGCCTGGGAATCCCCGGATTACTGCAAGAAGGTCCTCGGCCGCAAGGAGCCGCTCGGATCGATTCCGGTCGAGAAGATGAACACCGTCGGCAGCAGCGTTGCGTTGGGCCATCCCTTCGCCGCGACCGGCGCCCGCATCACGGGAACCTTATCGAAATTGCTGGCGCAGAAACCCGGCTCGCGCGGCTTGATCTCGATCTGCACGGCGGGCGGCATGGGCGTGACGGCGATCCTCGAATCGGCTCGCTAATCAATCACGGATGAGTTTGACGAGCGTTTCCAGGTGGGGCGTTTGCGGCATCTGGTCGACCGGTTGCACGACGCTCGGTTTGAATCCCGCGGCCTCCAGCTTCTGGAGGTCGCTGACCAGGGATTGCACGTCGCAGGAGACGTAAAGGATCGCCTTGATCTCCGGCATCCGGCGCGCGAGCCTCGTGAGCCGCATCAGGCCGGCCCGCGGCGGATTCACGAACAATTGATCGGTGGGGAACGTGCGGAGGACGTCCATCGCTTTCGTCTTATAAAGGTCGAGGCGCTCTCCCCTCACGCCCGGGAGCTGCCTTCGGTTCAAAGCATAGACCGCCGCCGCGTCCACCTCGAACGCCGCGACCTCCCGGCCGCCGGTGGCCAGCACTTCCGTGAAATTCCCCGAGCCCGCGAAGAGCTCGAGAGTCCTCTGCCCTTCGGCATGCTCCCTCACCCAGGCCTTCATGCGCTCGTTCTGGAATTTATGCGCCTGCTGGAAAGGCCGCCGGCGATTGAGGGACAGAGTCTCCGCATCGGTTTCCTCATCGAGGTCGAGGAAGTTCCAGAGATGCGGCGGCGCGGGTCGCCAGCCGACGCTCTCGCGCGCAAGGCGGGCCTTGAGCGCCCCGAGTTTCTCGCTCATCGCCGGCGAGAGCACCATGCAGCCTTCGATCGGCGCGATCCCCTCGCCTCTCGGCCCCGCATAACCGATCACGGTTCCGTCGGTCTTGAATTGAGCGCGCGCCCTGTAAGAAAACGGCGAAGGCGCCTGCCACAGATCGCGGATCGCGTCGGCATTCAAACCCGTGCGCTCGAAAGCGTAGCGCAGGCGATGCAGCTTGCGCTGAGCCTGCGCCTGATCCGTCGCGATCATCCAGGGACAGCCGTAGCATTGGCCCGAGGCCGTTCCGAAATGCGGGCAAGGCGCCGCGCGACGTTCTATGGAGGGCGAGTCGAGAGAGATGAGCTCCGCGAATTGGTAGCGGCCGTCGTATTCGGTCGTGCTGCGAAAGGTTCCCCGGTCGCCGGGCCATGCGGCCCGCACGAAGTAGACTTTGCCGTAATGGTCGCGCACCGTGCCGAGCCCTTGGGCTGAGAGGTTTTCGACGACCGCTGTAAATTCGAGGGACACGCGTTCAGCCTTGGATCAGTTCAATGGTCCGAGTGCTTTAAACGCATTTGAGGCGGAAAGGAAGTATTTTCGCTTTGGGGCGCTTTTGCTTGGCGCGCTCGAGCTTTTCCCTAAGAGTCAGGGCTCCGCGTTTCGGTCTGAATCCGACGCCGCAGAGATACTCGTAGAGATTGTCTTTGAGGTGAGGGGTAAGTTCGATCACGTTATTCATTGCGGGATTTCCTTCATCTAGGCGTTGTCAGCGCTTCAACTATTCCAGCACAATCAGGGTCCGTTATCCATACTTTTGTATGGTGATTCGAGTTCAAATTTCTAAGTCCCCGTACTCAAACAGGAAGAAATTAGAAGGTGAAAATGTCTCAGGGAAAAACCGGTTTTTCGCCTCGATCGGAGACTCGGATACCTTATCCCGAACGCGATGAAAATCGAATGAAAATCTTATGGGCTATGGGGTTCAAGCGATGAGAATTCAGAAACTCATCTCTAAGTCCACGTTCCCAAAATCATTCTTCGCATCTTGAAATTTGCAGCAGAAATTTCCGGATTTTCCTGTCTCAGATGACGCCGCCCAACGGGGTGCGTAGAAGAGCAGTTGAACTCGGGTTTCGGCGGCGGCCGAAGAAAGAAAAACCCTTTAATTCTCGAGTTAACTGATGATATCTGCCTTTTCAAGTTGCCGTGGTTTTG
>JASLCY010000086.1 GCA_030151925.1 Oligoflexus sp. | reverse complement strand
CGTCGCGCTCACGCCCTTTACGGAATTGTCCTTCCTGGATTTTCTCGAGCAGTTCGGGCCGGAGACGACGCTGCTCATCGGCGAATCGTATCGGGCGGCCCTCGACACCATGGAATCGATCGCGTTCCAGGAGAAGATCGCTTGCCAGTTCGAGCGCGTGCAGCACGTGGTGATGGCTTCGCAGCCCAATCAGAATTCCATGATCCACCGCGAGTATGAGGCCGCGCAGGAAGCCGGCTTCAAACAGCTCACGATCGAAGCCCGCCCGCACCCGCAGGGCAACGGCCCCGTGCTCGCCCTCACGATAGGCAGGCAGGCGCGTTTCCGTCCGGCGCTTTATATCGAAGGCCTGAAGGCGGCCTTGCAGCGCCGCGGCGTTCCTCTGCTCGAAGGCAGGGAGGTGGAGGCGCTCGAACCTTTGCCCGATACGAACGTGAGGGTGCGCATCGCGGGCGAAGAGCCTCTCGTCGCGCGCGAGATCATAAGGACGACGGGCTTCGGCAACCCCGTCCCGCTCTATGCGATGACCGAGGATGAGGCCTCGCCCCATATCCTGAACCTCTCGATGGATTTCAAGCACCACTACCTGCAGAGCACGATCGCCAGCCTGATCTTGACCGATCGCGTCTCCGATCGGCTGAACGTTTGGCAGAACCTGTATTTCAGGGCGCAACCGGAAAAAGTTCAAAATTTATTCGCGGGCGGCGAAAATAAATAAACGACGACCTTATGGATTTTTAACGGAAATCGCCCTACGATCCGGACTGTCGGCAGGATGTTTTCTGCCGAAAAGAACGCGAAACTAAACCATTCTTGAACGGAAGGCTCCCATGAAACTCCAAGCACTGACCCTCCTCTCTTTCATGACCTTTTCCTCCATGTCCTTCGCCCAGACCGGCGGCAGCGAAGTCCCTCCTTCGACCACGCCTCCCGCGGCGAGCGACGTCCATCCTTGCGAGAAGGTCAAGGAAGCCTGCGAGGCGGCCGGCTACACCAAGGGCGGCCATAAGAAAGATAAAAAAGGCCTGTTCGCCGACTGCATGAAGCCGCTCATGGACGGCAAGAGCGTGAACGGCGTGACGGCGGACGCTGCGCAAGTGTCAGCCTGCAAAGAGAAGAAGGCTGAGCATCATAAGTATCGTTGACATAAGAAAGGGAGCGGTCCCGTCGGGGCCGCTCCCTGGTTTTTATGCTCAGGAAAGGCTCTAAACGCCCTTATTCGCTTGGATGCGCTTCACGATCTCGGAGGTGGAGAGGCCAGCGACGAAGGGTATTCTCTCCACTTTCCCGCCCGCTTCCATCACGGTATCCGCACCGACGATCTGATGGATCTCATAGTCCGCGCCCTTAGCCAGGATATCGGGCATCAATTCCTTGATGATTTTGGCCGGAGTGTCGTCATCGAAACTCACGACGTAATCCACCGCGCCTAACGCCGCGAGCAGGCGCATGCGCTCCTTCATGGGAACGATCGGCCGCGAAGCGCCTTTGAGGCGACGGACCGAAGCATCGGTGTTCACGCCGATGATGAGCAGGTCGCCGAGCGCGCGGGCTTCTTCGATGTAGCTGATATGCCCGGCGTGGAGGATATCGAAGCAGCCGTTGGTGAAGACGACCTTCTTCTTGCGTTTGCCGATGCGGCCGATGAGCTGCTTCAATTCATCGAGCTCTTTGAGTTTGCCCGCGGTCGAACGGAAACCGACGTTGCGGCTCCTGTCCTCGAGCGCCTCGATCAACTCCTCGCGATAGATGGGCTGCGTGCCCCATTTCTCCACGACGCGGCCGGCGGCGGCGTTCGCGAGTATCATCGCATCGAAGAGCGAGACCTTCGCCCCGAGCGCCAGGGCCATGATCGAGACCACGGTATCGCCCGCGCCGGAGACGTCGAACACTTCGCGGGCTTTGGCCGGCAGATGGTTGAGATCGCCCGTCTTGGCGTTGAGGCCCAACATCCCCTCGGGCCCGAGGGTCACGAGGATATTGTCGATCGCGTAATTCTTCGCGAGTTCGGTCGCGAGCTCCTTGGCCGGCGTCGTCGCCTGGTTCTCGAGGCCGAGCGCTTCGAGGGCTTCCTTGCGGTTCGGGGTGATGAGCGTGGCGCCGGCATACATCGCGTAGTCCTTGCCTTTGGGATCGATGACCACGGGGACCTTGCGCGAACGTCCGAGGGCGATGAGCCGCTGCATGAACTCCTTGGGCACGCCGCCCTTTCCATAATCGCTGAGGACGAGGACGTCCCATTGCTGGCTTTCGAGATGCTTATAGAGGGCGTCCTGGGTCTCGGCAGAGATCGCCTTGACCTCTTCCCAATCGATGCGGACGAGCTGCTGATGGCTGGCGGTGATGCGCGTTTTCTTGATGGTCGGGCGATCGGGGCTGCTGAAGATGCCCTTGGTGTCGATGCCGTCGCGTCCGAGTATATCCCTCAGCTCCCCGCCCGAACTATCATGGCCGCAGACGCCTATCATCAGGGCCTGGCCGCCCGCGAGCTGAACGTTGCGGGCCACGTTCGCCGCGCCGCCGGCCGTCACCGAGGATTTCCGCACCAAATGCACGGGAACCGGCGCTTCCGGCGAGATACGATTCACGACGCCATCCAAATATTCATCGAGGATCATATCGCCCACGACAGCGACTTTGACCGTTTTCGTATCCCAAGGAAGCCTGATATCGTTCGGCATAACGCGAAACCTAACTATCTAATTTTTCGAGAAAAAATGCGACTTTAAAGCGCTATCCTAGACCGAGAGCGCCGGCAAGTCAAATACATGACGCCAAGCACTTCCAACGTCATCGCTTTGACTCCATTTCCTGACGGTTCTGACGGTATTTTGGCGATGTCAAAGTTTAGATAATCATTCAGGGCTCTTATTTCCTGGCACAAGAGTTGCTTACCTCCCTCGGTAATACTTTCCAATCCATCTAGGTTTTCACGCATGCGCTACCCGCACATCGTACGCTGGGTTCTCTTGCACCTCTTTCTGCTGGTCTTCGGCGGACAGGAGCTTGCCGCGAGCCCCCGCTACAGCCAGACCGTGATCAGCTTCCCCGAGGAGCGTCCCTTCGAGTACTCCTATGAGCCGAAGGAGAATGCGCTCGTCCTCGCGTTCCAGAAGACCAACCCGTCCGAACTCGAATCGCTCTACGAATATGACGAGTCGATCATTCGCCGCGTTTTGGTCAAGGATCTCGGCGGCGTCGGCAGCGAAGTCAAGCTCATCCTCCGCGACGACAAGATCAAGGTGATGGTCAACACCTATAAAGAACCGTTCCGCGTGACCATCGACTTCTTCGATCCCGATTATCGCCAAGCGGTCGATCCTTCGACCGGCCTGCCCATCGTCGCGCTCGCCAAGGACGGCGGCCGCTCGGAAGGCAACGATACGGTCGAGCGCATTCCGGCCAAAGGCATCGAGACCGACATCAAACCCAACACGGCAGCGGGCACGACTCGCGGCAACGTCTCGGTCACGATTCCGAAGTCCGGGACCACGTCCATGAGCGCCCGAAAGCTCCTCCTCCCTCAGGCGGATGCGGCCGGCATCAAGACCGCGCAGGACCTCGTCACGCGCCTCAACGCTTTGCCGGAAGGCACGGGCACCGCGTGGAAGACCTTCCCGCCCTATGTTTACCGCCTGCAGACCGCGGACCTGAAAACCGGCAAGAACTACGACGCCTGGGTCAAGCAGAACGCGACCCAAGCGATGAGCTCGCATGAGGCCATGGCCGCTTACGCCGGCCAACTCTATGACTTCGGCCATGAAACCAGGGCCCTTACGGTTTATCAAAAAGTGCT